>NZ_JBKBWN010000006.1:0-264665 GCF_046314235.1 Anaerobacillus sp. | reverse complement strand
CACCAATAGCAAGGAGGTTACCACTTAATGTAGATAAACCTGCTGAGATTGCTCCAGCGATAACTAATGCAGTAACCCACTCAGGGTTATAAACTAAGTTTAAAATAATTGTTAATTTATCAGTATCTCCAGGAGCAATAAATGTTCCGTTAGCTGTCATTTCAAATACTCCAGCAAATCCCATTGTATACGTTGCTGAGAATACTAATCCGAGTGCCAAAGCAAACCAAACCATTGCAGAACGAGCACTCTTTAAACTAGATGCAGTATAGACACGCATTGCTAGGTGAGGTAAACCAAGTGACCCAATTGTTAGCGCAGGAATTAAGGCCACGTACCATTTCACAGAGTATTGATAATCAAAGAAAGTCGGTAACGCCTCTAACATAGCTGGTACCATGTCTGAATAGAAAAGAGGTGGGAAAAACCAACCTGTACTACCCATCATCTTCATAATTGCACCTAATGGGACAATAAACATTAAGGCAATAATCACCATTTGAATGGCTGCATTATTAGTGGCTCCACTCATTCCACCCATTGTTACATAGCCAATGATCAGAAAACCACCAACAAATAAGCCAGTCATATACGGAATTCCTAATAATGTTTCAAAGGTAACAGCAATACCAATCATCTGTCCTAATGCATACATAATCGATACGAGGATCATCCACAGGGCAGCAATAATCGATGCCGACTTTCCATAACGATCTCTAATAAAGTGAGTCGGTGAAAATGCCCCCATTCTCCGTAAACTTACACCGTAAATGATTGTAATTAACGGAATAGCTAAAATAAATTGAATCCATAACATGACGAAAGGAGCTTGAAGACGTAAGATTAATGCCGTAACGCCTAAAAATGTAGCCAAACTCATATAGGTCGAGGCCATCGCAAGCCCATTCGTAATTGGTCCTACCCCACCTTTTGTGGCGTATAAATCTTCTACCGAGGAACTTGCACGGTTAGAAATATAGGCAACAACGTAGAAGAGAATAAAGGTTAAAATAACGATAACAATTCCTAGGATGGGATTACTAATTTGCCAAACCTGATCTTCCATTTAAATGACCTCCTCGCCACTTTTTTTCGTATTTTCTTGATTTTCTCTTTCGATTGCTTCATCAATGTGATTGCCAATTTTTCCAGAAATAATTGTTAACGCAAGAATACCAAACCAACCGACAAGAATTGGAACAATATACATGATAGGAAAACCAAATAAATAGCCATCAACGGGAAAAAGTGAAAAGAAAATTCCTAAATGCCCTGAAATGACGAGAATGATTGACATGATAATTGTGAACCATACTTCTTTTTTATAAGCGTCCATGAAAACTCCCCCTTTAAATTAAAAAGCTTCTGTTTCCCTCGTAGATACAAGAATAGATAAAAGAGCACAATACTGAGCGAGTGCTCAATCGGTAGTGAAATGAAACCGATTATTTAAAAACAAGCGGTCTCCCCCTTTCTAAAAATTACCTTTCGGTTCTTGCCTTGAATTTACCTTAAAAAGTAAACGTTTTCAAGTTAAAATTTAGAAAATTTTAAATCTTTAAATTAATATAATCTCTTTTGCTTTTTTAGTATAATTTTTCCAATAAGACGCAGTTAAAAATAACTATAAATCTCATTAAAACTATTATTCTAATAGAAGAAGTTTTCATAAAAATATTTTTGTCCGTTTTAGATAAGCATAACTAGAAAAATTTTAAACAGGTTGATTTAGTTAATTCGAGGAAATTTTAAGAAAAACATTGACTTTTTCGTTAAATGTCTTTCAATTTCCCTGGAAAAATAAGATAATATCTAGGAAAGTTATTATTCTTAATCGAAAAGGAGATTACTGCAATGAAACTTAAAGTGTTAACACCAATTTTTGCAGAAGCAGCTAGCAAGCTAGTCAACACTACGAGTAAGCACACTGAAACGATCTTAATAAAAAAAGATCATTGGGTTATTGACGCAAAAAGTTTATTAGGAGTATTGGCAATTGCTTTACAACCTGGACAAATTATTGAATTAAGTATGGAAGCTGAAAATGAAGTGCTTTTAGCAGAATTAAAAGAACTAGAGCTATTCGAAAAAGCAGAGTAGAAAAAAAGGATTGAGCCTCTAATCAAACTAGAGGCTACAATCCTTTTTTTATTAGCAACTTCCTAAAAATAGTTCTTTTTTAAAACGAAATTATAATTCCTTTCCTGTTTCTCACCCCAACAGGACCAGGTTTGGAAGACTTGAACGCTTATTCCTTCACAACGTATACTAGATAAAACAATTTCAGGAAATTTCATACTAGTTTTATTAGTGACAGTTTCGGGAAACCGTTTGCACAAACTAGAATTCATATTGTAAAATGAAGGTTATCGGAAAAACTATAATTTGTGCTTGTTTAAATTTTAAAGGGAGTTGACTACATAGTATATGAAAAAAACATGGTGGAAAGAAAGTGTCGTTTATCAAATTTATCCTCGTAGCTTTGCAGATAGCAATGGTGATGGTATTGGTGATTTAAGGGGGATTATTTCAAAGCTAGACTATCTAAAAAAACTAGGGATTGATGTAATTTGGCTTTCTCCAGTTTATAAATCCCCAAATGATGATAATGGTTATGATATTAGTGACTATCAAGATATTATGGACGAGTTTGGAACAATGGCTGATTGGGAAGAGCTTTTAGCTGAGGTTCATAACCGTGGAATGAAACTTATTATGGATTTAGTTGTCAACCATAGCTCAGATGAGCACCGATGGTTTATTGAATCAAAAAAATCAAAAGATAACCCATATCGCGATTATTACATTTGGCGCCCTGGTAAAGACGGGAAAGAGCCAAATAATTGGGCAAGTGCTTTCAGTGGTTCAGCTTGGCAATATGATGAAACAACTGATGAGTATTTTTTACACTTATTTTCAAAAAAGCAACCTGATTTAAATTGGGAAAATCCGAAGTTACGAGAAGAAGTCTATAAGATGATGAATTGGTGGCTTGATAAAGGGATTGATGGCTTTCGAATGGACGTTGTCAACTTCATCTCAAAAGTGGAAGGACTTCCTGATGCACCGACAGAAGCAGGCAAAAAATATGTTTCTGGGCATAAGTATTTTATGAATGGGCCTCGTATTCACGAATTTTTGCATGAAATGCATGAAAAAACAACGGCAAACTATGATGTAATGACTGTTGGTGAAATGCCAGGGGTAACTTTCAAAGAGGCTCAAATGTATACAGCTGAAGATCGTGCCGAAGTAAATATGGTATTTCAATTTGAGCATGTTGACCTAGATTCAGGACCAGATGGAAAATGGGATCTTCGCCCGTTAAAATTAGCTGATCTAAAAGGAAATTTATCTGGTTGGCAAAAGGGGTTAGAACATATCGGTTGGAATAGTCTCTATTTTAATAACCATGATCAACCGCGTATGGTCTCTCGTTTTGGAAATGATGGTGAATATCGCGTACAATCAGCCAAAATGCTGGCAACGTTACTCCATATGATGAAGGGTACACCATACATCTACCAGGGCGAAGAAATGGGTATGACGAATATTCGTTTTGAAAATATTGACCAATATAAAGATATAGAGACGTTAAACATGTATAAAGAAAAACGTGAACAAGGCATTCCCCACGAAAAAATCATGGAATCAATCTACGTTAAGGGAAGAGATAACGCTAGAACTCCTGTACAGTGGGATGATAGTGAGCATGCTGGTTTTACAACAGGAACGCCTTGGATTGAAGTAAATCCAAATTATAAAGAAATTAACGCTAAGGCAGTTGTCGAAGATGAAAATTCTATCTTTTATTACTATCAAAACTTAATTCGACTACGAAAAGAACATGAAATCATCGTTTACGGTGGTTACGATTTAATTTTAGAAGACGATCCTGAAATTTTTTCTTACGTTCGCACATTAGGCGATGATAAGCTCGTTGTCATCTGTAACTTCTATGGAAATGAGCCAACCTTTGTTTTACCAAATGATCTTAAATTTTCAAGTAGTGAGCTAATCGTTTCTAACTATGACATTTCTGAAGGAAACGTTGAAAAGTTTACATTAAAGCCATATGAGGCAAGAGTATACCTATTAAAATAAGTAATAAAAAAAATACCACAGCTGTGGTATTTTTTTTACTTAAACTATAGGATTTCTTTTACGCTATTTATTTTGGCAGATATTCTAAAAAGGCAGTGGCGATTGAAAAGTAAATAATTAATCCCATTATGTCATTAATAGTCGTAATAAATGGTCCCGAAGCAACCGCAGGGTCGATTTTTAACTTATTAATCAACAAAGGAACAGTTGCGCCTACCATCGTTGATATACTTAATGTGAAAAACAATGAAACACCGACTATCGCGGCTAGTAAAATTCCCCTGAGAGTCGCTTCAAACTCTCCGATAACCCCGGCTGTAATTAAACCTAAAAACATTAACATGATTATCCATGGAGAGCGTTTTTTTGGGCAGTAGCGTATCTCCAGCACAGGAGCCTCACCTAACGAAGGTATTAAATTGTCTAGTTTAGGTTACATAACTAGACTTTGACTGTCAACCTATTAAGGTTAATTCATAAAATTGTGACATTTTCAGAAAATATTTTAATTTTGCTTGAAACCATTAGTAAAAAAAGGATATAATGATAGTGAAAATTATTCTCACTTAGTAAGGGGAGATATTGATGGTATATGTATTAATCGCTTTAACAATTTTCGTCTATTTTCTAATTGTTATTCGTATTTTTCATGGCATTAACGACTCAAAAACGGTATCGTTTATCTCTAGGATCAAAAGTGTTTGTAAGACCATATTCGGTACAATAAATACGCAAATAAAGTAGGGATAGCTTTAGAGGCTTACCTACTTTATTTACTTTATTTTTCTATTACTTCTACGTTTATAGTCGTTTTTCTTGTGAATACTAGTAATTATTGTTACGATATTTACGAGTTATAAATAAAATAATTCACGAAAGATTTCTTTGGGGTGAAAATATGAAAATTACAGAAAAAGCAAAGACGTTTATTCAAGAAGTTCTTGAACAAAACAATGCAAAAGGAATTAAAGTCATTTTTGCTGGAATGGGCTGAGGTGGTCCAAAATTAGGATTGTCTCTGGATGAGGCAACAGAACAGGATATCGTAGAAACGATTAACGATGTTCAAGTAGCTTTTGAAAAAAGTATTAAAGATCAAACTGAAGGGTTAACACTTGATTATCAGGAAACTCCACAAGGTTCTGGCCTTGTTATGGTTGGGGTTAATGAGTGTTGCTAAAAAGTCAAAGGGCTGACCTATACTTAGGTTAGCCCTTTCATACCGATTCAATTATTTATTATAGGTCATGGTACTGTCACTGTGTTATAATTATTAATATAACACATCAGTTTTTTTAATATAGACTAGGGGAGATTTGTTGTATAACAAACTTTTTGGAAAGGGTTTTATTCATGGACAACAATGAATTTCTAAGTAATAAAGATGTAGAAAAAGTAAAAAGCCTTCAGGAAAAACTTAAAAGTTCCTCTTGTTTTGATGAAAGAAAAAGGCTTGTTACTAAAAAAGCATTAGTAATTGAAAAGGCTAGAGTAAAAAGAGATAAACATCTATCTTAATAATTTTTTAGGAACAATCCCTTCATGTATATAGTCTCTAATAGGGGAAACCTTAATAGGGGTGCTATACAAACTGAAAGGGTTTTTTCATGGTTAAAATACCTATAAAGCTTAAAATAGTCTAGCAAATAGCTAGTGCTTTAAGGTTTGAGAAATATATGGTAAATTAAAACTAGATTTTATAGGAGGTTTAACAATGAGCGTACATATTGGTGCAAAAGAAAATGAAATAGCAGAATCGATTTTATTACCGGGAGATCCACTAAGAGCAAAATTTATTGCAGAAAACTATTTAGAAAATCCCCAATGTTATAATGAAGTTCGTGGAATGTTAGGATATACAGGTACATATAAAGGTAAACGTGTTTCTGTGCAAGGAACAGGAATGGGCATCCCTTCCATTTCGATTTATGCCCAAGAATTAATGCAAAGCTATGGCGTGAAAAACTTAATTCGAGTTGGAACATGTGGAGCAATCCAAGCAGACGTAAAAGTTAGAGACCTAATAATTGCTATGAGTGCTTCAACGGATTCTGCTGTAAATAGAATTCGTTTTAAGGGAATTGATTATGCTCCTACCGCAAACTTCGATTTATTAAAAACCGCTTATGATATTGCAATTAGTAGAAATAAAAAAGTCAATGTCGGAAGCGTGTTTACGAGTGACACATTCTATAATGAGGATAAAGAAGCAGTTCAAAATTGGGCAAAGCATGGTATCTTAGCTCTTGAAATGGAAACAACAGCCCTTTATACGTTAGCTGCTAAATTCGGAGTGAGAGCTCTTTCGATTTTAACGGTTAGTGATCATGTATTAACAGGAGAAGAAACAACTTCAGCAGAGCGCCAAGAAACCTTTGGTGAAATGGTTGAGATTGCACTTGATACAGCTATCCAATTTTAAAAAGAAAAGCGAAGGGCTCATTTTATTTAAGCTCCTTCGCTTTTTTATATAAATAATTTCATTCCTAAGCCTACGAACCCAACAACGGTAACATAAAGCCATAGCTTTAACTTCGATAATTTTTTCTCCATGAGTTCATTAGTTACCAAATTTTCATTTTTGATGGTGTCTCTAATAATGACAATAATTTTTTCTTCTTTCGGTAAAGTTTCTATTTGGCGATTGATCATGTTTTCGGTTTTTTCATAAGTAGGAACATCTTCTAGCTGCCTTTGGCGATCTTCTAGTAGGGCGACTTTTGTTTTTAATTCATTAATCTCCTCTTGTAAATGGCTATTTTCCATATTACTTCCCCCCCACAAAGCAAACTCTCTTCACATAAGATTATCCTATGCAAACTTACTTGACTTTGAAAGGGACATGTATCATTTAAATTTATCTTCTTTGGCTAATCGCTGTAAAATAGCTTCTCGATATAATGCAGCAACTTTAGCTTGGCGTTCTTTGTTGCCTTTGCAATATTCATCAAGCATTACTTGTTCATTAATTTCTAAGACGTGTAAACCGTTTGTCGTTTCTAAAATATCTATTGTACAAAATTCAAGATCTAATGCCATTGAAGCTCTTATTGCTAGCTCGGATAAAATAGGGATTTTTTCCTCAGGTACATCTTTAGAAATAGCACCATTAATTAGATTGTGTTTCCAAGACGTTGTTCGTTCTTTTGCCAGAAAAAGTTTTGGCTGATGATTTAAGGTGACAATTCGATATTCATGATTTGATTCTCTATACGGACTAATTGCACCATTTACTTGCAAACTAAATAACTCATGCAAGCGTGCTTCTAATTCGTCTACAGTAGTAATTTTGTATACATTACTCCCTTGAGAACCGTTATCTTGCTTTAATACAACACTTCTACCCCATTGAAAAAATAACTTTTCTGCTTCAGCAAAGGGATTATTGTGAGCAAATCTTGAGTTTTCGTTTAATAAAAAAATATGCTCAACAGCCGGAATTTGATAGTAAGAAAGGAGCTCATATGTCCCTGACTTACTCATCGCCGTTTTAGCTGAGGCACTATTATTTAAACCAACTTCAACATCATGCATTAGAAAAGTTTTGTCGCCTTGTCTGGCAAGGTACAAATAATTATGGGCAATCTCCTCGAAGGTAATGTTGTCATCTATAACAGAATTCTGAACTAAAGATAAATAAGGGCGATTTGTTGCCAAAGTATATTCTCCTTTTCTTAATTGTTCCATATGCTTATTGTAACAATATTGATCAGATATTAAAAATGGGGAATTTGTCAAGTGACAAATTTTATAATTTTCGAGAGAAAATATTATTAAAATTCTAAATATTATAATATAATAGAGTTGAGTTTGGTTTTGAACTGAATGAGCGGTTGTTCAGGTGATTAATCAAGTTTTTTTAAAAGAATAATTGTAAGCACTTACATTGGAAAACAAGGGGGATACTTATGAATTTTGAATTAACAAAAGAACAACAGATGATTAAGGAAATGGTTAGGGATTTTGCTAAAAAAGAAATTGCTCCTTTTGCTATTGAGTTGGACAAAACAGAACGCTTTCCAATTGAGACTTTCATGAAGATGGGGGAATTAGGTCTATTAGGCATTCCGTTTCCAGAGGAATACGGTGGTTCTGGTGGAGATACGATTTCTTATATACTAGCTGTTGAAGAAATTGGTAAAGCTTGCGGTAGTACCGGTTTAAGCTACGCTGCTGCGATTTCTTTAGGGGCAAGTCCACTTTTTTATTTTGGGACTGAAGAACAAAAGCGTGAACATTTAGTGCCACTAGCATCAGGGAAGTCTTTAGGTGCTTTTGGTCTAACGGAACCGAATGCTGGATCAGATGCAGGTGGTACTCAAACAAAAGCAGTTGTTGATGGTGATGATTTTGTCATTAACGGTGAAAAATGCTGGATTACGAATACAAGCTTTGCCAGAACCGTCATTGTTACAGCAGTGACGGGAAAAGATGAGCGTGGAAAAAATAGGATCTCAGCGATTATCGTTCCAACAGATACTCCTGGTCTTACAATCAATACACCGTATGAAAAAATGGGTGTTCGTGCTTCTAATACAACTGAACTAGTCTTAGAGGATGTTCGCGTACCAAAGACAAATTTGTTAGGGGATCCCGAAAGAGGGTTCAGCCAGTTTCTTTATACATTAGATGGAGGCAGGATTTCGATTGCATCACTTGCAGTTGGAATTGCTCAAGCTGCATTTGAAGCGGCCTTAAAATATTCACGAGAAAGAAAGCAGTTTGGAAAGAAAATCGCTAGTTTTCAAGCAATTCAGTTTAAGCTTTCAGACATGGCGATGGAAATTGAATTGGCAAGAAACATGGTCCTAAAAGCAGCTTGGTTAAAGGATCAAAATAAGCAATTCAAAAAAGAGGCCGCTTATGCAAAGTTATTTGCTTCGGAAATGGCGACACGAGTGTGTAACCAAGCAATTCAAATTCATGGCGGTTATGGTTATATGCAAGAGTATCAAGTTGAGCGTTATTTAAGAGACGCTAAGTTAATGGAAATTGGCGAAGGAACTTCAGAGATTCAAAGACTAGTGATTGCCCGTCAACTTCTTTCATAAGTTTAGTTATACGTTTCTTTGTTTTTATCGGACTAGTTAAAGGCTAGTCCGTACATACACGATCATACTTCCTTGCGCTTAGACTCGTCGCAAGCTTGCTAAAAGAGATTGCGCATAGTATTGCTTGTTAGAACATGAGCCTTTCGCCACTTGGCAATCGCTATGTGCACAACTTTTAGTAAAAAGTAACTTAATAAGATTACAGAGAGGTGAGCTGATGTTTAAGAAAATTTTAATAGCCAATCGGGGAGAAATTGCGATTCGTGTGATGCGTACGTGTAGAAAGATGGGGATTAAAACTGTGGCCGTTTATTCTGAGGCAGATGAAAAAGCTCTTCACGTGCAATATGCAGATGAAGCATTTTTACTTGGACCACCGAGAGTCAATGAGAGCTACTTGAAAGTAGAAAAGATCATTGAGATTGCAAGACTTACTGGTGCAGAAGCAATCCATCCTGGTTATGGCCTATTATCGGAAAATGCTAACTTTGCTAGAGAGTGTGAACAAGCGGGGATTATGTTTATAGGACCGAGTCCTGACGTTATTGAAAGTATGGGGAGTAAAATCGCCGCTAGAAAAACAATGGAAAAGGCTAATGTTCCCATTGTTCCAGGAGGAAATGCTCCTTTAATTGATGTGGAAGAAGCGATCCTAAGAGCACGTGAAATGGGCTTTCCTGTGATGTTAAAAGCATCAAGTGGCGGTGGTGGAATTGGCATGCAAATTGTTCAAGACGAAGAACATTTACTAAAAGCATTTGCGAGTAATCAAAAACGTGCTCAAGATTTCTTTGGTGATGGCGCAATGTATTTAGAAAAATATATTTCCAACCCACGTCACATTGAAATTCAAGTACTGGCAGATAAAGCTGGAAATACCGTGTATTTATGGGAGAGAGAATGTTCTATTCAAAGACGCCATCAAAAAGTAGTCGAAGAAGCGCCATCACCATTTTTAGATCCAAAAACAAGGAAAGCAATGGGGGAAGCTGCTGTTCGGGCTGCAAAAGAAATTGGTTATACAAATGCGGGAACAATTGAATTTTTAGTTGATGAGAATAAAAAATTCTATTTTTTAGAAATGAATACGCGATTACAAGTAGAACATCCGATTACAGAAGAAATAACAGGTTTAGATTTAGTAGAACAGCAATTAAAAATTGCCTTTGGTGAATTGCTGGCATTTAAACAGTCCGACATTCAATTAAACGGCCACGCGATTGAAGTAAGAATTTATGCAGAAGATCCGGTAAGATTTTTCCCTTCACCAGGGCAAATAACGGCTTTCAAGTTACCAGAAGGTGAAAATATCCGTAATGAAACTGGTGTTGATGCTACTAGTAAGGTGACTCCTTTCTATGATCCGATGATTGCTAAGTTAATTGTCCGTGGCAGCGATCGAATGGCTGCGATTAAAGAGTTGCAAAATGCCCTAAGAAATTACCATGTCGAAGGAATAAAAACAAATATTCCGATGCTTAAGGAAGTGGCAGAGCACGAAGCGTTTATTAATGGAGAAACAACTACTAGCTTCGTAGAAACATATTTAATGAAAGCGAAAAAATAGTCGAGAAAACTTTAGGAGGAATAAATATGGAAAAAGTTGTTGCTAGTATGGCAGGGAATGTTTGGAAAGTTCTAGTGAAAGAAGGAGATCTCGTTGAAGAAGGCCAGGATGTCGTCATTCTAGAATCAATGAAAATGGAAATACCAATTGCTGTTGAGGTGTCGGGTACTGTACAAAGTGTCAAGATTAACGAAGGTGAGTTTGTAAATGAAGAAGATGTCTTAATGATTGTTGAATAGTAGGGGGAATATGATGCAGTTACCAAAGGCAGTAACAATTAAAGAAGTTGGCCCTCGTGATGGACTGCAAAACGAAAAAACACTTGTTTCGGTGGCAGATAAAGTGGAATGGATCAATATGCTTTCTAATTGTGGTTTACCTTACATTGAAGTTACTTCCTTTGTTAATCCAAAATGGATCCCCGCTTTAGCTGATTGCTATGAAGTAGCTACTTCGATCGAGCGTAAGCGTGGAGTGACCTACGCTGCTTTAGTTCCAAACGAAAAAGGGTTAGAGAAAGCACTAGAGGCAAACTTAGATGAAATATCAGTGTTTATGTCTGCAAGTGAAACGCACAATAAGAAAAATATTAATAAGTCAATTACGGAAACGTACCCGATATTAGAGCGAGTTGTGCAGGAAGCGTTGCTAGCAAAGAAGTCGGTGCGTGGTTATGTTTCCACCGTTTTCGGTTGTCCATACGAAGGAAATATTGAAATTGACCAAGTCATGAGAGTTTCTGAAAAATTATTTGAGATGGGGATCTCTGAACTTTCTTTAGGGGACACGATTGGTGTTGCAAACCCAAAACAAGTGCAACTTCTACTAGTACAGTTTTTAAAGAGATTCCCTACAAACAAATTAGCCCTTCATTTTCATGATACGAGAGGGTTAGCCCTAGCAAATATATACGCAACGCTACAAATGGGAATCACAACGTTTGATAGTTCAATAGGGGGGTTAGGTGGTTGTCCATATGCCCCTGGTGCTTCCGGCAATGTTGCTACAGATGATGTTAACTATATGTTAAAAAAAATGGACATTGAAACAAATATTGATGATAGAAAATTGTTAGATGCGGCGCGATTTATTGAAGCGCGTTTACAGAAAAAATTAATGAGTCACAGCATGGTAGTCAATGCGAATCAATGCATTGATAGGGTTTAAAAGGAGAAACTTGTTATATTGAATGGAGGAGATCTAGTGGGAAGTGAAACGATGCTTTCGATACACGAAAACGAGATTGCTACCATTTTATTAAACCGCCCAGAAAAAGCAAATTCACTATCGGTACAAATGCTTACTGAATTACAAGAAATTATTCAAAATATAAAATACAATCGGGCAATACGTTGTGTCATTATCACTGGCGTAGGCGAGAAGGCATTTTGTGCTGGTGCCGATTTAAAAGAACGGGCAACGATGAATGATCAAGAGGTTCGTAAAACGGTAGCGTTAATTCGTAAAACGATAAATAACATTGAAGAGTTACCAAAGCCTGTCATAGCAGCCATTAATGGTGTAGCACTTGGTGGTGGAACAGAACTGGCCCTTGCTTGTGATATTCGAATTGCAGGACAAAGTGCGATGCTTGGACTTACGGAAACATCGCTAGGGATCATTCCAGGAGCAGGTGGGACCCAACGATTAACGCGCTTAATAGGCAAGGGGAAAGCGAAAGAATTAATTTATACGGCAAAAAAGGTTAGTGCCAATGAAGCAAAACAAATCGGTCTTGTCGAATATGTTGAAGAAGATTTTTTAGAGAAGGCCCATTCACTAGCTCAATTAATTTGTAAAAACGCGCCGATCGCGATTACTCAAGCGAAACTTGCGATTGATAAAGGGTATGAAATGGATCTTCAGGCAGGCTTAGCGTTTGAACAGGCTGCTTACGAAATTACCATTCCGACAAAAGACCGCTTAGAAGGGTTGAATGCATTTAAAGAAAAGCGACCACCAAACTATATTGGTGAATGAGAAAAAGGGAGGCTTAATGAATGTCTTTAGAAGATCGTTTACAAGAACGCGTTGACCAAATTACAAAAGGTGGCGCCGAGAAATATCATCAAAGTAATACTGAAAAAGGAAAACTTTTCGTTAGAGAAAGACTAAATCTCTTACTTGACGAAGGTGTGGAAATGGAAGATGGACTTTTGGCTAATTGCTTAAATGATTCATTACCCGCAGATGGTGTTGTTACAGGTATGGGAAAGATTAATGAACAATCCGTCTGCTTTATGGCGAATGATTCTACAGTTAAAGCAGGTTCTTGGGGAGCTAGAACAGTAGAAAAGATAATAAGAATTCAAGAAACTGCCGAAAAACTTAAAGTGCCGATGATTTACTTGGTCGATTCTGCTGGGGCAAGAATTACTGATCAAATTGAAATGTTCCCAGGTCGAAGAGGCGCAGGTCGAATTTTTTATAACCAAGTAAAGCTATCCGGTAGGATTCCTCAAGTATGCGTTCTGTTTGGTCCGTCTGCGGCAGGTGGTGCTTATATTCCAGCATTTTGCGATGTGGTTATTATGGTCGACAAAAATGCTTCAATGTATTTAGGCTCGCCACGGATGGCTGAAATGGTCATTGGTGAAAAAGTTTCCTTAGAAGAAATGGGCGGGGCAAAAATGCATTGCTCAGTGTCTGGTTGTGGAGATATCCTTGCCAAAAGTGAGCAAGAAGCGATCGAGCAAGCTCGCAACTATTTATCGTACTTACCACAAAATTACTTAGAAAAACCTAAGGTCATTGAGTCCGGTAGAGTGAAAGAGTTTGAGAAAACACTAGAAGAAATAATCCCGAAAAATCAAAATGCACCGTTTAATATGCTTGATTTAATTAACCGTGTTGTTGATGAAAATAGCTTTTTTGAGATAAAGAAGCTTTTCGCACCAGAACTTCTAACAGGCTTTGCGAGAATAAATGGCCAATCGGTAGGGATTGTCGCTAATCAACCAAGAGTAAAAGGTGGCGTTTTGTTCCACGATTCCGCAGATAAAGCGGCAAAGTTTATTACCTTGTGTGATGCTTTCCATATCCCGCTTGTTTTTTTAGCAGATATTCCAGGTTTTATGATTGGTACAAAGGTAGAACGAGCTGGGATCATTCGTCATGGCGCAAAAATGATATCAGCAATGGCTGAGGCAACTGTTCCCAAAATTTCAATTATAGTCCGAAAAGCGTATGGAGCAGGTCTTTATGCGATGGCCGGTCCTGCCTTTGACCCGGATTGTTGTCTCGCTTTACCAACAGCTTCAATTGCTGTTATGGGCCCGGAAGCCGCGGTAAATGCGGTTTATGCAAATAAAATAGCTCAGTTAAGTGAAGAAGAAAGACCAGCCTTTATTGAAGAAAAGCGTAATGAATATCGAGAAGATGTCGACATTTATCGCTTAGCGTCAGAACTAATTATTGATGGTATTATCCCAGCCAATTCGCTACGAGACGAGCTAGCGACACGATTATCGATGTATATGTCAAAATATGTTCTGTTTTCCGAGCGTAAGCATCCAGTTTATCCAGTTTAATAGATTTTCAAGATAAGAGATTGTTCAAAACGCAGGAAAACAATGCGCTTTGCCGCGAACGTTTTCGGTCTGAACTTCTCTTAAAAAATGAAGGAGCGTGAGTGAACGTGAAACCAATCTATACTTCATTTGTAGATGCAGTGAAAGATATTCATGATGGTGCGACATTAATGGTAGGGGGTTTTGGTTTAGTTGGAATTCCTGAAAATTTAATTAAAGCTTTACTAGAACGAGGTGTTAAAGATTTAACAGTGATCTCTAATAACTGTGGTGTTGATGATTGGGGCCTAGGTTTACTATTGAAAAATAAGCAAATTAAGAAAATGGTTGCTTCATACGTTGGTGAAAACAAAGAGTTCGAACGCCAAGTTCTATCTGGCGAACTTGAAGTTGAGCTAGTTCCTCAAGGTACACTAGCCGAAAAAATCCGTGCTGGCGGTGCGGGAATTCCGGCTTTCTATACACCTGCTGGAGTGGGAACTCCGATTGCCGAAGGGAAAGAAACGAAATTTTTCAATGGAAAAGAGTATTTGCTAGAAGAGGCACTCGTTGCTGACTTTAGCTTAGTTAGAGCGATGAAGGGTGATAAACTCGGAAACTTAATTTATAACAAAACAGCACAAAATTTTAACCCGATGATTGCTACAGCAGGCAAAATTACGATCGCTGAAGTTGAAGAACTCTATGATATCGGAGAACTTCAACCGGAACAAATTCATACACCGAGTGTCTATGTACAACGACTCATTGTCGGTCAACAAGAAAAACGCATTGAACGGCTAACGGTTAGCAATTAATGAGAGGGAGGCGTTAGAAATTGAATATTCGTGAACGAATTGCTCGACGCGCTGAAAAAGAAGTTCAAGATGGATTTTTCGTAAACTTAGGGATTGGCATGCCAACACTTGTTGCCAATTACATCTCTGGAGATAAGCAAGTTGTCCTTCAATCGGAAAACGGTTTATTGGGCATCGGACCATACCCAATGCGTGAAAATGTTGATCCTGATTTAATTAATGCTGGAAAAGAGACGGTAACAGCCATAAAAGGAGCTTCGTATTTTAGTAGCGCCGAATCCTTTGCGATGATCCGTGGTGGCCATATCGATTTAGCAATTTTAGGAGCGATGGAAGTTGCTGAGAACGGTGACCTAGCAAACTGGATGATCCCAGGAAAAATGATTAAAGGTATGGGTGGAGCTATGGATTTAGTTCATGGGGCTAAAAAAGTTGTTATTATTATGGAACACGTCAATAAAAAAGGTGAACCGAAGATTTTGAAAAGTTGTACCCTACCCCTTACAGGAAAAGGTGTTGTTAATCGAATTATCACCGATCGTGCCGTCATCGACGTCACAGAGAATGGATTAAAGTTAATTGAAGTCATGGAAGGTTTTACAGTCGAAGATATTCAGAATTGCACTGAACCAGAGCTAACGATTGCAGAAGAGTTATTGTAATAATAGTGCCTCTAGCATTAAAGATGTATCCATGGCAAAGGACTTTTTTCTTAATAAACTGTATTAAGGTATGATCTCTGGATTGAACAGGGGTCATCTTTTTTTATTTTCTATTGATGTTGGATTGGGATTATTGGTATGGACAAAAAGGAATTTTAATGTGTACAGACACACACGAGCTTACCACTACATAAACATAGAATAAATGCCTATGGAGGTGAGCGAATGTCCAGTATTATTGCAGCACTTAGCTATTTCATTAAAGAAATAATTTTCTTTGTCTCCTTCGTAAAAAATAATGCTTTTCCTCAACCATTAAAAGAAGAAGAAGAGAAAAAGTATTTAAAATTATTAGCAGAAGGAGACGACATTGCCAGAAACCGCCTTATCGAGCATAATCTTCGACTAGTTGCTCATATTGTTAAGAAATTTGAGAACACAAGAGAAGATACAGAAGACTTAATTTCGATTGGAACAATTGGCTTAATGAAAGCGATCGACAGTTATTCCACCGGAAAAGGTACAAAATTAGCGACATATGCTGCTCGTTGTATAGAGAATGAAATACTTATGCATCTGCGAGCCTTAAAGAAAGTCAAAAAGGATGTTTCTCTGCATGATCCGATTGGAACAGATAAGGAAGGGAATGAGATCACCCTTATCGATGTGCTCCAAGCTGATACAGCGGATGTGGCAGACACCATTCAATTGAAAATGCAGAAAAAGCAAATATATGATTATATCCATATTTTAGATGACAGAGAGAAGGAAGTCATTGTCGGCAGATTTGGCCTTGATATGCAAAAGGAGCGAACGCAGCGAGAAATTGCTAAAGACTTAGGGATTTCTAGAAGTTATGTATCCCGGATTGAAAAGCGCGCCTTAATGAAGTTGTTTCATGAGTTTTATAAGCAAAGTCAAAAGGGCAAGAAATCGTAGAAGACTAGGTACGAGGCACCCTAAATGGACAAAATCGCTATAATTGTCCTTGTGTAGAGGACAATTATAGCAAATTAATATAGCTAAGTATTGTGCTTGACATATAATGGTCTTTTATTTATAATTATCTTGAATTAAAGATATTAACGATAAAGGTATGATAAAAATGAATGTAAATGAAAATAACTTATCACTAAAGCTATTTATTGTACTGTCTAGGGCAACTAGAGCCATTCATGACCTTGTGGAAGAGGATATTAAAAACTATGGTCTTAACCCTACCGAATTTGCTGTTTTAGAGCTGTTGTACCATAAAGGTGATCAACCTATACAGCAAATCGGGAAAAAAGTTCTGCTTTCAAGCGGCAGCATTACTTACGTAGTTGATAAACTAGAAAAGAAGCAGTTGTTATTAAGAAAGTCTTGCCCAAAGGATCGCCGCGTTACATATGCTGTGATTACTGAGCAAGGAACAGAACTAATGGATCAAATATTTCCGAAACATAAACAGGCAATTGATGCAATCTTTAGCGGTTTAGTGGAAAGTGAGAAATCACAACTGATCGAACTCTTAAAAAAACTAGGTTATCATGCTAGAAATCTTTAACACTGGAAAAACAGTTACTTGGGAAACCAAGTGTTTTTTCATAAGTTATATCTTGAAATGAAGATATTTGAATTCAAGTTTTATTTCGTGTTACAAGTGGAAGTGATTAAAGTTTATCGATATTTAAAATCGGAAGGGGCAATAAACAATGTCAAATGTAAAATTAGCAATTATCTATTATAGTTCGACGGGTACAAACTACCAGTTAGCACAATGGGCAGAGGAAGCTGCGATAGTAGCAGGTGCTGAGGTAAAAGTATTAAAGGTAGCAGAACTAGCACCAAAATCAGCAATTGAAAGTAATCCTAGTTGGAAAGCGCACGTTGAAGCAACTCAACATGTACCTGAAGTTACATTAGACGATCTTGAATGGGCTGATGCAATTATCTTCAGCGTACCAACAAGGTTTGGTGGTATGCCTGCTCAAATGAAACAATTCTTGGATACAACAGGTGGGCTTTGGTTCGCAGGTAAGCTTGCTAATAAGGTGGTTAGTGCGATGTCAAGTGCTGCAAATTCTCATGGTGGACAGGAACAAACTGTTTTATCCTTATACACAACAATGTATCATTGGGGAGCGATAGTAGCAGCACCAGGATATACAGATCCAACCATTTTTGCTTCAGGTGGTAATCCTTATGGAACAAGTGTAACTGTTGACCAACAAGGAAACATGGTAGAAGATGTGAAAGACGCAGTGAAACATCAGGCAAAACGTACGATTGAGATTGCGCAACTAGTAAAACAAGGGCAAAAATAATAAAGACGAATTGGTGATAATAGTTTACACAAAAAAAGTATCAGACCTTTAGTTTTAAAGAATGGGGCTTTAATTCTTTAGAGTAGGTCTGATACTTTTATTTTTTAAGAAAAGAAAGTATATGCGTTTTTTATTAATGTATGTCTAGCTCCACGTATGCTCTGCGTTTTTCTATCGTAACTTGCTCCGTAAAGCTTCTAACCTTTCAACCGCTTTATCATAATCAATTTCTAACTCAGTCAATAATAGTAAGGAAGGGTTGTTTGTAGCTTGGATTTTTAGAAGGTGAAAAATTGTTGGTTTTTCTTTTTTTATTATTGTCATTATTTCTGCAGAAGGCAACGAGAACTTAGGATCCCTCACTCGTAAAAAACCTCTTAAATAGTTGATGAATTCTGGTAATGAACTAGTATTATCAGGTAAGTTCCTCATCATTTGTTCAAATTTATCAAGTGTCGCTTGTAAATCACGAAATCTACTCATATGCATTACCCCTTCATAAGATAAGTATCCGTATAGACAAGCTAGTGTAAATAGATTTGTTTAGGTAACTGGCTGACTTTGATCTATTCGATCATTAGTCCCTTTAGCTTTGCGTCCTTATTTTTCAATAAGTTTGCCTTTATCTATACTTATTAACATTATAATTATGTTTGTGGACAAAAGTAAATAAGGCAAAGGGCTGAACATTTATTCCCTTTGCCTTATTAAAATGGTTTCGAAATGGTGGTCTTATAGAAAGTTACGTGTCACGAATAATAAAGCATCTTCCTTGGTAGAAATCTCCTTATTTAAATAAGCACATTCAATTTCAAGTAAAATTTTACTGTAAAGAGGACTTGGCGGGAGGTTTAGGGCCTTTAAATCATCACCATCAATCAACTTTGGCATGGCTACTCTAATAGTAATGTATTTCTTAATTAACTCCAGAAAATCGTTAGGCTGACTTGATAACAAGGAGTAGCATACAAGAGATTCTGGGGTATAATTCTTAAATTGTTTATGAATATTTCCGAGCTGCATACCTGTAGGAATAGCTTGTTTAGTCGTAACTAGCTCGTAAATCTCTTCTAGGACACGTAATTGCTCGTTATTAAGAGCAAATTCCTTAACTAGATGGTGCCCTTTTTCTTTCCTATAAAATAATATCGCTAGGTAACAAATCCAACTATTCGAATTATATTGGCTGTTGCTTTGAAGGGAAACGGTTACGTCACTCATTAACGAATGAAATTCCTTTAATAACTGGATGATTTCATCATTACACAAATTGGGCCCGATCAAATAATTTAGGACACCTAATTGTTGTAAACGGATTAGAGATTCCACTGGGTACTCTTCCATTAACATTATTTTTAATTCATGCGCAAGTCTCGGCTTAGAGGTCGAGACAATCTTATCTACAGAAGTAACGGCTAATTCTAATGTTTGCTTATCCATTTTAAAGCCAAAACGTTGTTCGAAACGAACCGCTCGTAATATTCTTGTCGGATCTTCTACGAAGCTGAGATTGTAAAGGATTTTAACCTTCTTTGCCTTTATATCACGATAGCCATGAAAAAAGTCAATTAGCTTGCCAAAATCCTGCCTATTAATTTGTAATGCCATGGCATTAATCGTAAAATCACGGCGGAATAGGTCTTCTCGTAAGCTAGACATTTCAACCGTTGGTAAAGCGGCTGGATAATCATAATATTCGGTTCGTGCCGATGTAATATCGATTTTTAACCCTGAGGGGTGTTTCCATGTAGCAGTACCAAATTTTTCGTGAATACGAACACTTCCACCTAAAGAATTTGCTAATAATCTTGCAAAAGAAATTCCTTCTCCTTCTACGACAATATCGATATCTTCATTTTTTCGACCGATGATCAAATCACGAACAATGCCGCCTATCATAAATGCACGATAATTTAATTGATCAGCTTGGTCACCAATTTCCCTTAATAGATCGTAAATACTTGATGGAAGCAATTTTTCCATCCGTTCGACGAGAGATATTTCTAGCGGCTTTATTTTCGCTAAAACTTGTCCTACTTTAATTTTCTCGCCATGAAGAGCTTCGATTACATTCGTTCTAGAAATAATACCGATAAGCTGTTGGTCTTCAAGGACTGGAAGTCTGCCAACATTTTTTTCTATCATTAAATTTTGTACCTCTTCTAATGACATTTTTGAGTGGATCGTTGAAGGCTCTGTGCTCATATATCCTTTGACTGGTGCATGGCCTAAGCCGTGGTGTTTTGCCTTATCAATGTCTCGTCTAGAGATAATTCCGACTAACTTGCCGTCTTCTAACACAGGAAAGCCAGTATGACCATAGCGTAGCATCATTTTAGCAGCTTCTTCGATTGAGGTAGCGGTAGAGATGACTTTTACAGGACTTGACATAATATCCCTGGCAATTAGTGAAGGTTTAACTAGCTCATGTATATGATTTCTGACCGTTGCTAATATCTGTTGAAAATTACCGTTTTTCACCATAGCTGAAGCTGCCTTTTGATGACCACCGCCGCCTAAGAGCTTAATGACTGGTAGAACGTCAATTCGGTCTGAGGTCGATCTTCCGACGATAAATGTGCGTTTTCCCATTTCAACAACAAAAATTAAAGCATCGGTACCCGTCATTTCTAAGGCTTTTCTAGCAAGCAGGGCTAATCCCCCTGTATACTCATCTTGTTGATGATAAGCGATTAGTATATCAACACCATCAAAGTAATGTTCTTCACTTTGTTGGATTAAACAATGAAGTAAATTTTGTTCTTCTTCTTGAAGTGGAGATACTGAAAATTTAGAAACAAGTTGAAGGTTTGCTCCACATTCTAAAAGATAGGCTCCCACCTTCAAATCTCTTGACGTCGTATTCAGATATGTAAATGCTCCTGTATCTGTATAAAGCCCAAGCGCAAAAATGGTTGCTTCAAACGACGATATGGGCGCCTGTTTCTTAATAAGTTCTTCAATTAATAACGTTATCGTAGCACCAACAATGTCGATAATCCCATCTTTTGCAGGAACATTACCGGGATTAGGTTGGTGATGGTCGTAAATAATAAAATTAACGTCTTCATCGATGAAATTCGCTACTTCTCCGATTCTTTGCAGAGAGGCGATATCGACGAGAATAATGCCTGTGACAGAGTCCCAATCAATCTGAGTAGGATTGTAAAAGTCAAAGGTATCACGGTAAATCGCCAAAAAACGTTGTACTGATTTCCCATGCTTTGTTGGTAAAACCAATTTCGCTTTTGGATAAAGTTTTTTTGCAGCGACCATCGAAGCAAGGCCGTCAAAGTCTAAATTAATATGCGATAAGATTACTTGCAAGGGATGACCTCCATTTTTATAAAATCATATTGTAATCTTAACAAATTACATAAAAAAATGGTAGCGATTGGGAGGAACAATGCTTGTTAAATCGCCTTAAAATGGCATAAAGGTAATAGCATTTTGTGACAGTTCTCACTGATTTTAACGTAAGTTTATTATATTATTTACCTAAGATAGTAAGTGCTAACTATGAATAGAAAAGAGGAGTATAGATGAAAGTCATTAATTATCCAAGTCTTTATAATGAGCCGGTTGCAAAGCGAATGTTACTGGAGTTTGACAGCGGAATTGTGATGAATCTTCAATTAAAACAAGGCGAAAAGATCCCTCGCCATTTGGCACCTTGTGAAGCGATTATTATCGTGAATGAGGGTAAAGTTTATTTCCGTAGTGGTAATAACGAAGAAGTGTTAGCTCCTGGAATATTAGGGAAGTTCGAAGTTGAAGACGATCATGAGTTTGAAGCAATTGAGAATTCGAGTATTGTCATTGTAAAGGTAAACGGCAATAAATAAAAAAAATCCCTTATGGGAGTTTTTTTATTTATACCTTTTTCACCTTAAACGTACTAATCATTAAAAATGATAAAATTAATGTAATAAACATAAATGCAGGGGATGGCAGGGTATCTATCAGTAAAAAACTAATTGTAAGAAGGCAACCTCCTGCTGTAATTGGAAGACCAACAAAGTAACCATGATATTCAGATACGTTAAATCTAGCTAGGCGAATAGCTCCACAAGCAATAAAAATGACCGTGAATATTGCACCTGGTGTACCAAAATCATACAATATAGCTGAATATAATAATAAGGCCGGGGCAACACCAAAGGAAATAAGATCACATAATGAATCAAGCTGTTTTCCTAAATCTGAAGTAATATTCAGTTTCCTAGCTACGATACCATCAAAACGGTCGAATACAGCTGCTAAACAAATAAATAAGAGGCTAGCCGTCAATTGACCTTGAAGTACGAATATTATCGCAAAAGCTCCTAACCCCAAATTTAAGATCGTTAAAAGGTTAGCTGCTTGGCTTCGTATTTTTTTAATTGTTTGATCAAGATGTTGAAGGATAAACAAAAACATCACTCCTTGTGTTAAACTAACGATAGAAAATAAAATTTAATAATCGTTAGTTAGTTACTTTAAAGTATAATGGTATCATATTCATTATAAAGGGAGAAAGCGTTTTTTGACAGACTTTTTTCAAAAAGTCAGTTAGGATAAGCCATTTAGTAGCGTATACAGTTGCTATTTCTCCTAAAAATTAGAGGTCTGATCATGGAAACACATTTTTTTTTGATGAAAGATACTTTCCACTAAATTATTACTTTTATAATTAAAATAGACCAATACTTAAATGACGGAGGCAATAGAGTGAAAAAAGCCATTTATCAATCATTTGTTGAATTATCAGGAAATCGTTTCAATTCATATTTACTTAGAACGTTTACAAAATCAAAGGTAAGTAAACTAATTAACAAATCGTTTGTTAAAGTTTACAACATAAATGAAGCAGAAATGGAAAAGCCGTTGCATGATTACGGCAGTCTGCAGGAGTTATTTGTAAGGAATTTAAAGAAAGATGCAAGGATTATTGATGAGCAACCCAATAGTATTGTGAGTCCTGTAGATGGGATCTTAGCTGATATCGGTGAAATAACTGAGAATTGTACTTTTTTTGTGAAAAATCAAGATTATAGTTTGTTGGAAATGCTTGGCAATAAAAATAGAGCTGAAAAATATAAAGAAGGTACTTATATCATTTTGTACTTAAGTCCAAGTCATTATCATCGAATCCATACTCCAGTTTCAGGGACTGTAGTCGGAAAATGGGCTCTCGGTAATAAGAGCTATCCTGTCAATGAGTTAGGTTTGAAGCTTGGAAAACGACCGCTATCGAGAAATTATCGTTTAATTAATGAAATTAAAATGGATAATGGGAAACACTATTCTTTAGTAAAAGTGGGAGCTATGAATGTTAATAGTATTCACCCGACGTATAGTGGTGATAGCTTGAAAAAAGGAGAAGAAATAGGATATTTTTCATTTGGCTCTACCGTTGTGCTTTTATTCGAGAAGGATACAATTAAAGTTGATAATTCGATTACAGTACCAATGGATGTTAAAGTAGGAATGAAAATTGGATCAATTTAATAACACACTAAAGGTTTTGAAAAATCGATTAGATTTTTCAAGCCTTTTTAATACATCTGGAATGTTCAAAAAAAGATGAGGGGGTGAGACTAGTGAAGTTGCTATCAGGATTAGCACAGCGAATTGTCAATGAAGTAACACATATTTTAGATGAAGAGGTCATTGTTGTTGATCATAATGGGGTTATCATTGCTGGAAGTGATCAAAAGCGTGTAGGTAATTTTCATGAAGGAGCTCAAATTGCCGTTCAAAAGAAGGAAAAAATCGTCATCACAAAAAATGATGTCACACGATTAAAAGGTGTGAAAGCGGGAATTAATTTACCTATCATTTTCAATAACAAAGCAATAGGTGTTATTGGCATTACCGGAGAGCCAAGTAATGTGAAGCAATTTGGGGAATTGATCCAAAGAATGACGGAACTGATTATTAAAGAAGCTCATTCACATGAAAGATTAGAATCAAAATACAGAGGGCTTGAGACGTATGTATACGAGTGGCTTCATCTTCATCAAATGGACGAAGACTTTAGAGAACGTGGTGAAATATTAGGTATTGCGATGGATAGTCCACGGTGCTGTGCATTGTTAGAGATTGCTCATCTTGAGTCTAAAATTCAAGAAAATCAACTTATTGAACGTGAAGCGATCGAAATCTTAAGAGAATATTTTCCAAGCAGCTCTCAAGATGTTCTAGTTCAATGGGGAAATGGTCGTTTTGTCTTATTAAAATCGGTCCCAAATGGCAATGTAGGTGATAGTGTTATCTCACCATTGAAATTTGCTCAAGGAGCCATTAGAGAAACTTATGGTATTTTGCTAAACATTGGCATTGGTACAATGGTAAAAGATCTTTCACATTTACATTGTTCTTATAACCATGCCAAAAAAGCGTTACGGATTTCTAGAAAAAATGGACCGTTTATTAATTATGATGATCTTACTTTGGATGTGGCATTAACGGAAATTTCTGACGAAACGAGAAAAGAAGTTGTGGACAAGGTGTTAGGAATTTTACTAAAGGAAGTTGAGCTGTTAGAAACTTTAGAAGCTTATTTAGAAAGCAATCTCTCGATTAAAGAAACGTCAAAACAACTTCATATTCATATTAATACACTCCATTACCGCTTGAAACGGATTTGTGAATTAACAGGATATTCCTTAAAAGAAACAGAAAATTTGGTTATGTATTACATTGCTCTCTCTTTTTGGAATGAACTTAGATAAAAACACAAAAAAACATAGAAGAACTCCATTATCTTTGTGTGAAAAACCATAGAAGAAAGCGCTTCATTTCACTATAATTAAGTTACGAATTATCAACTAAGCTTTTTGAGATAAATGTTAACTTTTCGTGTACTTGTAGTAAGGGGCTATAATATACGACAATAGGGGGATGAATTAATAATGATTAGTCAAGACGCAAAAAAGAAATTACAAGCGATCGTAGGGGAAGAGAATTACCTTGATTCTAAACAAAGTTTAGTCGCATATTCATACGATGCGACACCTAATTATCAAGCTCTACCAGATGCTGTTATTAAACCTAGAAATACGCAGGATGTTTCTGAAATTGTTAAGGTTTGTAATGAGTACAAAATTCCAATCGTACCACGTGGAAACGCAACAAACCTTTGTGGTGGGACATGCCCACTAGAAGGTGGAATTGTCATGATCTTTACACTTATGAACCAACTTTTAGAACTTGATGAAGAAAACTTAACAGTTACGGTTCAACCTGGACTAATAACATTAGATATGATTAATGCTGTCGAAGCAAAAGGATTATTTTACCCGCCAGACCCAAGTTCAATGAAAATCTCAACAATTGCTGGAAATATTCTTGAGGGCTCAGGTGGTTTACGTGGCTTAAAGTATGGTGTTACCCGTGATTATGTAATTGCCTTAGAAGTTGTATTACCAAATGGAAATATTATTCGTACCGGCGGAAAACTTGCGAAAGATGTAGCAGGTTACGATTTTACTAGATTAATGGTTGGTTCTGAGGGAACATTAGGTGTTATTACTGAAGCTACACTTAAACTAATCCCTAAGCCAGAAACCAAAAAGACAATGCTAGCTCTTTATGATAGTCTTGAGGCTGCTGGCCGTACAGTTTCGAAAATCATTGCAAATAAAATTATTCCTACAACACTCGAATTTTTAGATCAACCAACAATTCGCGTAGTAGAAGACTTTGCAAAAATAGGCTTACCGACAGACGTAGGTGCAGTTCTATTAATTGAACAAGATGGACCACTAGAAGTAGTAGAAAGAGATATTAAGAGAATGGCAGAAATCTGTCAGGAAGAAAATGCACTTTCAGTACAGATTGCTCAAACTGACGAAGAAGGAACAGCATTAACTACTGCTAGACGTTCGGCGCTTTCTGCTTTAGCTAGACTGAAGCCGACTACAATTTTAGAAGATGCAACAGTGCCTCGTTCTAAAATTGCAGAAATGGTTCGTGAGATTGAAGTCATTGCCAAGCGGAATAATGTTCAAATTTGTACGTTCGGGCATGCTGGAGACGGAAACCTCCATCCAACATGTATGACAGATGCACGTGATAAAGAGGAAATGCACCGTGTTGAAATTGCTTTTGAAGAAATCTTTGAAAAAGCGATCCAATTAGGTGGAACAATTACAGGAGAACATGGTGTTGGTGTAATGAAATCGCCTTACCTCGCTTGGAAGCTTGGTGAAGAAGGCGTAGAGGCAATGAAAACGTTAAAAATGGCATTTGATCCAAACAACATTATGAACCCAGGAAAAATGTTTGCAAAAGAATCACGTAAACGGGTGGTGGTTTCTAGATGAGCTCTGCTAACGAAAAAAGGCAGCAAGAACTAGCCATCGATATGAAACAAGGTATGGATTATGATGAGCTAATAAATTGTATGAGATGTGGATTTTGTTTACCAGCTTGTCCTACTTATCGAGAATCTGGTGGAAATGAAGCTGCTTCCCCACGTGGAAGAATAGCGTTAATGAAAGCTGTTGTCGATGGTATTATGGAACCGGATGAGGATTTTGAGAAACAACTTAGTCAATGTTTAGGTTGTCGTGCTTGTGAACCAGCTTGTCCGTCAGGGATGAAATATGGATTTTTATTGGAAGATGCACGTGACATCATTCAAAGGAAGAAAAAGCATAGTATGCCTGTACGAATGCTTCGTAATATTGTATTCAATGAACTATTTCCGAAACCGAATCGGATGAGAGCAGTAAGCAGCTTACTTTGGTTCTATCAAAGTAGTGGGATTCAAAAGATAGCTCAGGCAACACATTTAACGAAAATTGCACCAGGTAACTTGTCTACGATGGAGCGTGTGTTACCGAAAGTTCCATCACCTAGGAAAATGAAAAACCGTCCAACGCATGTTGCATCTCAAGGTGTAGTGAAAAAGAAGGTAGCTTTCTTCTCAGGCTGTTTAATGGATACGATGTTTATGGATACAAATGACTCTACGTTATATATTTTAAGTAAGTCAAATTGTGAAGTCGTTATTCCTAAAAAGCAAAACTGTTGTGGCGCATTACATGCACATAGTGGGGAAAAAGACGGTGCCAAACAACTAGCGAAAGAGAATATTCTAGCTTTTGAAAATGTAGAAGCGGACTATATCATTTCTAACGCGGGTGGTTGTGGAGCATTATTAGTTGACTATGGACATTTACTAAAAGACGACCCTGAATGGTCCGATCGAGCTAAAGCATTTTCTGCTAAAATCAAAGACATCTCTGAAGTGTTATACGAAGTTGGTATGCCAAAAATGGTCCTAGAACCACAAGTTGTAACATACCAAGACTCTTGTCATTTACGTAATGTAATGGGTACTTTTAGTGCACCAAGAAAGCTACTTCAATCAATTGAAGGAGTTACGTTTACAGAAATGAAAGATGCCGATCGATGCTGTGGATCTGCAGGTGTCTATAACATTATCGAGGAAGAAATGTCGATGCAAATTCTAGATGTAAAAATGAAAGACGCCGAGGCAACAAAAGCACGAACGCTTGTAACGGCTAACCCAGGTTGCTTGTTGCAAATGAAACTTGGTATTGAACGATCAGGCTTACAAAAGGATGTAAGAGGTATTCACATTGTTGATCTTTTAGCTGAAGCCGTTCGGAATGCTGAAGAAAAAGCTTAAATAATATTAGATCAAAACGCCAGGAGTAAAGTGACTCCCGGCGTTTTTTTGCGTGTTATACTATCAAAATAGATAGAGGATTAATAAAAGCCTAAGAGTATATACCCGATATTTCTACTCCTTGTTATAATCGGCCAAAGATATGAAATTACTTGAGCGTGTATCCCTAAAAAAAAAGCTAGATCTAAGATCTAGCTTTTTTCCCTTTAGCTTTTTTGTTTTCAAGTGCTATTTTCAGATCGTCTTGAACACTTTTATCCCAAAGATCAACCCCAATGTTATAAGCAGATCTGGATATCATGAATCCAGCTACCGGTGCAGTTAAGAATACGAAAACAATGGTTAATAAAACTTTACCGCTAAAAAGTCCTTCGACATAATGAAAATGAACATAGACAGCAAGCATTATACTGATGACACCTAATGTAGCGCTTTTGGTTGCGGCATGAAGGCGTGAATATACATCAGGGAACCTTAGAATACCAATTGAGCCTAAAAGGCTTAAAAAGGCCCCTAGAATGACGAAAGCGCTAATTACGATCTCGATCAAAGATCACACCCCCCTCAATGAATTTTGCCAAGGCAATGGTTCCTATAAATGCAAGAATTGCAATAACTAGAATAACTTCAGCGTATGCCAACGTATTTTGAATAACCATAATAATCCCAATAACGCCAATCAAAGTTATGCCAATTGTATCAAGTGCAACAATACGGTCAGACATTGTTGGCCCTTTTACGATACGAATAAAACATACGAGTATTGACATTGACATGACTATTAGAGCAATGTTTAGAGATACTTCTAGCATTATTCTGTCACCTCCATAATTGCTCGTTCAAAGGTGTTGTGAATTTGTTTGATCATTGCTTCTTTATCTGGAACATGAATGGAATGAACATAAATCGTTTTTCCATCTTCAGAAAAATACATTGATAATGTTCCAGGAGTTAAAGAAATTAAACTAGCAAGTAACGTGACTTCCCATTCCGTTTTTAAAACGGTAGGAACGGCAATAATGCCAGGTTCTATATTTAGTTTTGGACTAAGTACAATTTTAATCACGTCGATATTTGCAAGGATTAACTCCCAGAAAAAGAGTAAGATCAGCTTAAAAATTGCAATGACACGACGGAAGTAAAAGTCGAAATGTAGAAATCGTCTTAAAACATAGAGGAGTGCTATTCCGACTACATACCCAATGAAAAATTGGATAGGGGAGAAGTCGTTTTTAAGTAGCATCCAAATAATCGCTAAACCAATATTTAATAAGATTTGAAACGCCATGGCAACTACTCCTTATTGAGTACAGAATTAATATAGAATGATGGGTCTAGTATTTGATCAGCTACTACCAATGAAAATTGGAAAATAGGCTCAGCAGCTAATCCTAAAATAATTGATAAGAAGACTAAAGGTGCGATTGGTAATAATAATTTCCCAACCTTTCTTTGTTTTGCTTCTTCATCAGAAAGCTTTTGTTCACCCCAGAAGGCATAAATAAAGATTTTCATCATTGAGAATAGTGTAAGTAACCCAACGACTAATGAAACTGCGACGATAATGTAACGGCCTTCTTGAATACCTGACAAAATTAACGCAAACTTACTGAAAAAACCACTTAAAGGTGGAATTCCAGCTAGTGAAATTGCGGCAATGAAGAAGAACCAACCGAGATATGGATGAGTTTTTAACAATCCACCCATCTTCTTCAAATCTGTTGTTCCGGTAATCTTCTGGGTTGCTCCCGCAAATAAGAATAACGCAGACTTGACGATAATATGGTGGGCAATGTAGAAAATAGTTCCCGCAATAGCCAAACGTGTGAAGATACCTAAACCCATAACCATATATCCAACCTGACTGATAATATGGAAGGAAAGGATCCGCTTAAAGTCAAATTGCGAAACAGCGCCGAGTACCCCAAAGAACATGGTTGCTCCTGCTAAAATCAGAATGATATTATGCGTAAACCCAGGATCATGATAGAAAATTAATGTAAATGTTCTAATGATCGCGTAGATCCCAACTTTTGTTAACAATCCACCAAAGAGTGCGGCAATAGCTGCTGGAGGTCCAAAGTAAGATTTAGGAAGCCAGAAGTAAAGTGGAAATAAGGCCCCTTTCATGCCGAAAACGATTAAGAATAAAATCGCAATAACATTTAAAACTCCTTGTTGCTCTAGTTCAGCCACTTTTACTGAAATGTCAGCCATATTTAGTGTGCCTGTAATAGCATAAATATAAGCAACACCAACAATAAATAATCCTGAAGCGAAGATGTTTATGATTACATATTTTATTGACTCACGTAGTTGGTATTTTGTACCACCGTGAACAATTAAGATGTATGAGGAGAGAAGCATTACTTCAAAAAACACAAATAAGTTAAATAAATCTCCTGTTAAAAACGCTCCGTTAACTCCAGTTAATAAGAAGAAATAAAAAGGGAAAAAGTAGCCCTTTTGTCTTTCTTCACTTAATGTTTGGAAGCCGAAAAATAAGCAGGCTAACCCAACAATGCTTGCGAGAATAACCATCAATGTAGCAAACAAGTCAGCGACTAAAACAATTCCAAACGGTGCTGGCCAGTTTCCTAGTTCAAGTGTAAAGATCCCATTATAGTAAACGAGATGGGCTAGGTACAACGCAATCCCTAAAAGGGAAAACACAGTTATTCCACTGATTACACGTTGTACCTTTAAATTTTTAGCGAACAATATTAAGACTACGCCTACGATTAACGGTAAAAGTATCGGTAGAATGACTATGTTATTCATCAGCACTTCCCCTTAATTGATCTAAATCATCTGTTTTATGAACTTTGTACGTGCGATAAGCAATAACGAGTAAGAATGCAGTCACACCAAAGCTGATAACAATTGCTGTTAAGATTAATGCCTGTGGTAGTGGGTCTGCATAAATTGCAGCTTCTTGCCCAAGTAGTGGTGGAGCCCCATTATTAAATCCTGCTAATGTTAACAGAAGAAGATGAGCCCCATGACTTAGGAGAACAATACCGATAACGACACGTAAAAGACTTTTCGTTAAAATTAAATACGTACTAACGGTGAAAATAACCCCAATTGTTAAAATCATTAAAATTTCCATTATGCATCATCCTCCGCGATTGTTAAGATGGAGAGTAATGCTACCCCGACAACAACAAGATAAACACCTAGATCGAATGGTAGGGCGGTTGTTAAGTGAATTTTCCCTAGTAGAGGGACAGTCACGTAATCATCATATTGAGTTAAAAACGCATCGCCACTAATCATCGAATATACTCCTGTACCAATTGCAATTAACAAACCGACACCAATCATCGTTGTATAATTAAAAGGGATGACTTGTTTTATCGTTTTTAAATCAAAGGCTACATATAAAAGTAGTAAAGCAGCTGCCGTCATTAGCCCACCAATAAAGCCTCCACCAGGATTGTTATGTCCTGCAAAAAACAGGAATACAGAGAAGGCAAGAATGATGAAGACGACAATTCTTGTAACTGTATGGAGCATCAGTAGGTTCTTTCTCATACGTCCTCACTCCCTGTCATGCGTAATCTAATTAGGACAACAATAGCTAGAGCTGCGATAGCTAACACTACTATTTCTAACATCGTATCAACTCCACGGAAATCAACCAAGATGACATTTACGATATTTTTCCCTGCAGCTAGTTCATAAGCATTTTGAACATAGTACTCAGATATTGATTGAATTGGATGAGAATAGCTCATCGCATGAACACTTAACGCGGTTAATGTCACGACAAGACCAACACCAATAGATACGACTAAGTTGGTTAACCTAAAGCGTGGTGTAAACTTTTCTTTTCTAAGTTCTGGTAAATGGTAGAACGCAAGTAAGAAAAGAACAACCATAACTGTTTCAACTAATAATTGCGTTAATGCTAAGTCTGGGGCACGGAACACAACAAACAATAATGCAACGATAAAGCCCAGAACTCCAGTTGCCACAATCGCGGTTACCCGATGTGATATAAACGGTATCGCAACAGTAGTCGCAATTAAAACAAAGATAATAACGAATATATAAGGTGGTATTTCTGCCACATTATTTAAATCAATCGCAAATGTATTATATTTCACCATTGTGTAGCCCATAAGACCAACGATAAATACTGACATAAATACAAAGTAATCTCTTAGTAGGCCTGTCATTTGCATGTTCGTTACTTTTAATGAACCAGATACTAGCCCAACAAGGCCGTTATCATAAAACCAGTTTAGCGGGTCTCTTTCTTTTAAGAAGAAAGCAGTTTCGGACCATTTCTTTAAATTCAAGAAAATTAAAGCACCAAATACTACAACCCCCATTGTCATGAATAACTCAATATTAAATCCATGCCAATGATAGATGTTTACATAAAAACGTTCTCCCTCAGCTAAAACTCCAGGCAATATTGACGCCATCGTTGGCTCAATAATTGAATAAGCAAGGAGGTTTGGAAATAAACCGAAAATAACTACTAATGAAGCAAGGACGATTGGTGGAATTAACAATCCAATTGGCGCCTCATGAACTTCTTTTGTAAGCTTTTCTGGCTTAAAGTTACCTAAGAACGTGCGAACAAACATCAGCATACAATAACCGAATGTAAAGATACTCGCAATCCAAGCAACGATTGGGAAGAGTAGACCAAAAGTTTGCATGTTAAAAATATCTAGAGTTGTTGCATTTACAGCAGCAGTAAAGAACATCTCCTTACTTAGGAAGCCGTTAAACGGCGGAACTCCAGCCATTGAAAGTGTACCAATTAAGGCAACAGTGAAGGTAATCGGCATGATCGTCATCAACCCACCGAGTTTACGAATATCTCTCGTCCCAGTTTCATGGTCGACGATCCCGACAATCATAAACAAGCTACCTTTAAACGTTGCATGATTAATCAGATGGAAGACAGCAGCTAATGTTGCAGTGTAATATAAAGTACCTACTACAGCTACGTCATAATGAAAAGCAGCAGAACCTAAACCAAGCAATGCCATAATTAACCCTAGTTGGCTAATCGTTGAAAAGGCTAAAATCGCTTTTAAATCCTTTTGTCTTATTGCAGAAACTGACCCCCATAATAACGTAACAATCCCAAATCCGGATACAATCCAAAACCACTCGGGAGCTGCACCGAAAACAGGAGTTAAACGAGCAACTAAATAAATCCCAGCTTTAACCATTGTCGCAGAGTGAAGATACGCACTTACTGGTGTTGGTGCTTCCATTGCATCTGGTAACCAGATGTGGAACGGAAATTGTGCCGATTTTGTAAATGCACCAACTAGTACACAAAGCATTGCGGGAATGAAAAGTGGATTCGTAATAATCACATCAGCTTGGACGATTATTTCACGAATACTAAATGTATTTGTCATTACAAAAATTAGTGAAAAACCAGCTAGCATCGTTAATCCACCAGCTACAGTAATTAACATCGATTTTTGTGCGCCGTATCTTGAGCGTTCTTTGTGGAACCAATAAGCAATTAATAGGGCCGATGATAAACTAGTCAGCTCCCAAAAAATATAAAGTGTCATTAAATTATCCGATAGAACGACTCCTAGCATTGCCCCCATAAACATAAGCAAATATACATAGAAGTTATTTAAAGCCTCTTTTTGTTTATTGTACAAATAGTAGATAGAATACAATACAACTAATGTTCCGATACCTGTAATTAATAGTCCAAATAAAAGACTAAGCCCATCTAAGTAAATGTCAAAATTTATTCCTAATGACGGCACCCAAGGCTGTTGATAATAAATTGTTTCACCTCGTGAAATATTAGGAAGAAACTGAATTAGATATACAAACAAAGATAATGGAAGGATCATAACGAACCATCCAGTATGTATCTGACGAATATACTTATATAAAAATGGAACAAGTATAGCCAAGATAAATGGTGCTAAAACAACGAGATGTAACAACGACAAATTATTTACCCCCTATTCTTGATAATTGTAAAACGCTTTTCTGTTAATTTTTGTATAAGAAAAAAATAACCCCCTAAAGATAACCTACGTACTCAGTCTATGACTAATAAAATTATATACTAAAATTTACTCGCTTGCATCTTCCTCTATGTTAGCGTATCACGATAATATAAAAATTATTAAATAAGAAGAAACTAAGGGGAAAAAACTAAAAAAAATTTTATAAGTGAACAAAAAACTTTTTATTCAGAAAATTTAAACGTTACTAAATGATAAAACTCATGTATATATTTTCATTAGAAACACCATCCTTATAGTAAATGGAGTAAAAGGGTGAATGGGATGACAAAGAAGGCAATTGTTGCATTAAGTATATTTACAGTTTTATTTATAGTCGCTTGGTGGGCAAACGAAATCAACGAAAAAAGATATTATATAGATGATCAAAACGAACAGATCCAAGGTTTAATGTTTGATGAGGAAAAAATTAATGAACGTTTTAGACCGAGGGAATATATAAAGATAAAAAGGTGAGCAAATATGCTCACCTTTTCTACTGTTAACTTTTAATAAATTATAACGAACTATAGCCAGAATTAGGATGATTTTTTAATTTTATCGAGTAATGATCTTCTTTCAATCTCTTCCTTAATCAGAAAGATAAATTCTGAACTAAGCTTTAATTCAATAGCTTTATAATATGTTTCTACTAATAGATCATCAGATAAGCTTTTCATTGTAGTCTGCGTTACCGCAGCTCACCTCCAGATTTAAAGTAATGGTAAGGACATTTAGTTAACAAACTCTTGTTGAGGTTGCATTTTAAGCAGTAGGTATAAATATCTAGTTCGTAAATTTATTTAGTCATATATAAGATATTAATTTCATATAGTAGTAATTTGTGATTAAATAAATTCTAACATGTCCTAGAAAATGGAACAACCGTTCGTTTTATCCACAAAACCCTGTTAATAAGTTGTTGATAAGCTGTTTACAAATAGGTGAAAAGCATTAGAATCAAGTGTGGGTTTGTGTATAAACTTATCCACATCTGTAGTTTGGTGGAAAAATTTGTCGAAAAGTTTTTTGAAGATGTTACGAAATAAAACATACATTTATTTCATGAAATAGATTGAAACATTAATAGGAAATGAACTATAATATATAATTTGTAGTAGTTATTTGCCATATTGGGTGAATTTTAGAAATTACGAAGATTATTGGATTGAAAAAAAGCAATTTTATATTGACTTCAATAATTGAGAATACTATATACATCAAATTTTATAGAAGAAAGTAGGAGGAAAAACTGTTGATTGAACGGGAAATGATTTGTTCAGGTTGTGGAGTTAAGGTTCAAACAGAAGATAAGGCTGGACTAGGTTTTGTTCCAACATCAGCCCTAGAAAGAGATGTTTTAATATGTCAAAGATGCTTTAAATTAAAACATTATAATGAAGTTCAAGATGTTTCGCTAACAGATGATGATTTCTTGAAAATTTTAAATGGTCTTGGGACACGGGATGCATTAATTGTGAAGATTGTCGATATTTTTGATTTCAATGGGAGCTGGTTACCTGGCATACATCGGTTTGTCGGTAATAATAAGGTTTTACTAGTAGGCAATAAAGTTGATTTATTACCGAAAGTCTTAAATCATAATAAATTGATTAATTGGATGAAGTTGGCTGCAAAGCAATTTGGCTTAAAGCCGGAAGACGTTTTTTTAATCAGTGCAGAAAAAGGTTTGGGGATTTTGGAACTAGCTGATGCAATTGAAGACTATCGAGATAAAAAGGATGTCTTTGTTGTTGGTGCAACAAATGTTGGAAAATCAACATTTATTAATAGGTTGATTAAAGAATTTGGTGGTGATGAGGAGCAATTAATTACAACATCTCATTTCCCTGGAACGACACTAGATATGATTGATATTCCTTTAGATAATGGGAGTTCTTTGTTTGATACGCCTGGAATTATTAATCACCATCAGATGGCTCATTTCGTAACAAAAAATGAATTGAAAACAATTACACCGAAAAAAGAAATTAAACCGAAAGTATTTCAGTTAAATGAAGGACAGACACTTTTTTTTGGTGGACTAGCTCGTCTCGATTATATATCGGGTGGACGTAATTCTCTTATTTGTTATCTTTCAAATGATATAAATATACATCGAACAAAATTAGAAAAAGCAGATGATTTATATAAAAATCACCTTGGCGAACTATTGCAGCCTCCAGGTATTGAAGATGTAGAAAACTTTCCTCCTTTAGTCAGACACGAATTTACAATTGGTGAAGAGAAAAGTGATATAGTATTTTCAGGACTCGGTTGGGTTACAGTTGAGGAAAAGGGAAGAGTGGCAGCCTATGTACCGAAAGGCGTAGCTGTTACAATAAGAAAAGCACTTATTTAACAATGAACGAACGCTATCAAGGAAGGGGGATTGATGGATGAATAAACTTTATGGTTTATTAGGACATCCTGTAAGACATTCAATGTCACCTCTTATGCACAATGACGCTTTTAAACAGCTGGGACTTGACGGATATTACCACGCCTTTGATGTGCCTGAGGACAAACTTAAAGAGTCTATAGCAGCGCTAAAAATTTTGAATATATCGGGGTTTAACGTTACAATTCCCCATAAGGTTACAATAATGAAATATCTGGATGATATTGACGAAGAAGCTGTAATGATTGGCGCCGTAAATACAGTAGTTAATATTGAAGGTCGTTTGATTGGTTATAATACTGATGGAAGAGGTTATTTAACGTCGTTATTAACCAAGTTAAATAAACCGTTAGGAAACTGTAATGTGCTAGTAGTTGGAGCGGGTGGGGCTGCCAGGGGAGTTGTTACCGCAATAGCAAATGAAGGCGTCGCGCTACTTTCAATCGCCAATCGAACAATTGAGAAGGCAGTTGAAATTAAAAAAAATTATTTAAAATATAGGGAAGCGAAGCTTAATGTGCTTTCCCTAGAAGAGGCAGAGAGGAATCTAGCGCTGTATGATGTTGTTATTAATACGACATCAATAGGAATGAGTCCCAATGTTGAAGAGGTTCCAATATCGATTGGAAATATAAAGAAGACAGCTGTCTTAAGTGATTTAATCTATAATCCCATCCAAACAAAATTCCTGCGATTAGGTGAAGAAAAAGGATTGCTTACACATAATGGTCTAGGGATGTTTGTTGAGCAGGGGGCTTTAGCCTTTTCGATGTGGACCCAACAAAACCCTGACACTGATAGGATGACAAAAATAGTAATGCAACAATTAGGAGGATTTTCATGTTAACCGGAAAGCAAAAACGTTTTTTAAGATCACAAGCACACCACTTAAATCCAATATTTCAAGTTGGTAAAGGGTGCGTTAATGAAAATATGATAAAGCAAATTTCAGAAGCTTTGGAAGCACGTGAATTAATAAAAGTAAGTATTTTACAAAATTGCGAAATGGACAAAGATGAGGTAGCTAATGAGTTGTCAAAAAGTACAAGAGCTGAACTAGTTCAAGTGATTGGAAGTACAATTGTACTCTATAAAGAGTCAAAGGAAAACAAAACACTACAGTTGCCATAGGAGCAATTAAAGGGAAAAGGGGGGGAGGATCATGAAGAAAATAGGGCTTTTAGGTGGTACATTTGACCCTCCTCATTTCGGACATTTGATAATTGCAGAACAAGCTAGAGAAGCTTGTTGTTTAGATGAAGTTTGGTTTCTGCCGACAAGAATTCCGCCTCATAAGGTCGGTAGTAACCTTTGTAGCGATGATAACAGAATTGAAATGGTCAAGAGGGCGATTAATAGTAATCCTTTTTTCAAATTGTCATTAATTGAGTTTGAGCGAAATGGCCCGTCATATACGATTGAAACGGTTAAATTACTACTGGAAAAGCATTCTGATGATCATTTTTATTTTATTATCGGTGGGGATATGGTTAACTTTTTGCCAAAATGGAAAAAAATTGATGAGTTACTAAATTTAATTACCTTTATTGGGATGCAGCGACCAGGTCATCGATTTGAGCAGCTGATAAGTGAAAAAATCGTGATGGTAGCAACACCACAGTTAGAGATTTCTTCAAGTGAAATTAGAGAACGTTTACGAAACAATAAATCTGTTCGTTACCTACTCCCTGAGGCTGTCATTGATTATATTGAGGAGGAGGGTATTTATGGAAAGGGATAGTGCTTTACAGATCATCCAAAGCCAACTTCCAGAAAAACGTTATATCCATACAGTAGGTGTTTTAGAAACTGCTGTTTTACTAGCTGAAAAGTATAAGGTTGAACGTGAAAAAATCGAATTAGCAGCTATTTTCCATGACTATGCAAAATATCGTCCGATAGCTGAGATGAAGTTAATCGTAAGTGAACAAAAGATGAGCGATAAACTTTTATCGTATGGATCAGAGCTTTTACATGCTCCTGTTGGTGCATACTTGGTACAAAAAGAAGTTGGTATTGATGATGAGGATGTTTTAGATGGAATTCGTTATCACACGACAGGAAGAGCCAACATGACATTACTCGAAAAAATAATCTATATCTCTGATTACATTGAACCAAATCGATCATTTAAGGGTGTTGAGGAAGTTCGAAAGTTAGCAGAAAAGGATTTAGATCAAGCATTAATTACTGCCATTTCAAACACAATTCAATTTTTAGTGAAAAAACGACAACCAGTGTTTCCGGATACATTAGCAGCATACAATCATTTAATTTTAAAGGAGGAGTTTTAGTACATGCATGAAAATAAAATTTTAGAATTAGCTGTAAAAGCAGCAGACGATAAGCGTGCAGAAAACATTTTGGCTTTAGATATGAGGGGGATTTCTTTAATTTCAGATTACTTTTTAATTTGTCATGGTAATTCTGAAAAACAAGTGCAAGCAATTGCAACAGAAATTAAAAAAACGGCCCAAGAAAATGAGATCGAGTTAAAAAGGTTAGAGGGTTTTGATCAAGCACGTTGGGTATTAATTGACCTTGATGATGTAGTTGTACATGTTTTCCATAAAGATGAGAGACTTTATTACAATCTAGAAAAACTCTGGGGAGATGCCCCTACTGTTGATATAGAAGGAGTTCTTGAATAATGGAATTCAAGCCAGGAATAATTGTTAAGTTAAAGGTAGCCCGTAAAGCTGATTTTGGTTATTTTTTAACATCGGAGAAAGAAAATAGTGAAGATGTTTTACTTCATAAACGACAAGTAACAGAACCGATTGAAATTGGACAAACTCTTGAAGTATTTTTATTTCATGATCACCAAGGTCGCCTAGCAGCTACAATGGAAAAGCCAATTATCTCATTAGGTAACTTTGACTGGCTTGAAGTAGTTTCAGTAAACGAGCGAGATGGTGTTTTTCTTTATAATGGAATAGATCGCGATTTGTTCTTATCGATGGATGACCTTGGAACTGACCGTGCCCTATGGCCAAAAGTAGGCGATAAAGTTCCGGTTTCCCTCATTTACGATAAAAAAGGTCGTTTGATGGGGAGATTGCTTCGTGGCACTCCGATAGAGGAAACTGCCGCACATGCGCCAAAAACGATTTTAAACGAAGAAATTACAGGTACTATTTATTCTTTTGCTGAAAAAGGTGTCTTTGTAATGACGGCAGAAGGCTACATTGCTTTTCTCCACTTTAATGAAACGAACGATGAGCTTCACCTTGGAAAAGTTATTACAGGTAGAGTGACCTTTGTTCGCGATGATGGAAAGATTAATATATCAATGCAACCAAAAGCTCATGAGCGTAGACATGATGATGCCGATAAGATTTATGACTTCTTATTGAAGCGTGACGGTGGCATGCCTTATACGGATAATTCTGATCCAATGATCATTAAACAAAAGTTCAATATGAGCAAAGGCTCTTTTAAACGGGCAATTGGAAAACTTCTAAAAGAAGGTAAAATTTATCAAAAAGATGGTTGGACGTATAAAAAGGAGTAATTTTGCATGAATTACGGAAAATTTGCCTATTTGTATGATGAATTAATGATAGACGCCCCTTATGATCAGTGGGTGTCTTTCGTTTTAAAAGTAATGAACGCTAACGGATTAGAAACTGGTCAAATTCTTGATGTAGGCTGTGGAACTGGAAATATTGCAATTCCTTTAAGTAAAAAAGGGCTAGAAGTAACAGCAGTAGATTTATCAGAGGAAATGCTTTTTGTTGCTCAAGAAAAGAGTGTAGCAGCGGGAGCGAAAGTTCAGTTTTTTCAACAAGATATGCGAGAGTTAGAAGGACTCGGCCAATACGATACGATTGTCTCCTTATGCGATTCTATCAACTACCTAAATAATGAAGCTGAACTGAATGCCACATTCAGTAGGGTTAGAGAACATTTGAATGATCATGGTTTATTTATTTTTGATGTCCATTCAATCCATAAAATTGAAAAGGTTTTTAATGGCAACACGTTTGCCCATAACGGCGAAGATATCTCCTATATTTGGGAATGTTTTGCAGGTGTTGAGCCGCACAGTGTTGAACATGATCTATCCTTTTTTGTTCGTAATATGAAGGGTTTATATGAGAGGTACGACGAATTTCATAAACAACGGACATATCCAATTGAGGTCTATGAGCAAGCTTTGCAGAAGGCTGGATTTAAGTTAGTTTCGATCACAGGTGACTTTTCTTTAAAATTGTTAAATAAAGACGCCGAGCGTTGGTTTTTTGTCGCTCAAAGAAAATAGAGTTGAAAAAGAGGCTTTTCTCCATTTTTTTTGGAAAAGCCTCTTTTCACTCTGGACTATTTTTTTTATAATAATATTAAGTAGGGAATTGTTCTTTTACTTTTTCTAAATCTTCATTGTATTTTGCATGAGTTTGCTTGAATAAAAGATCAAACATATCGCCAACTTCACTACCTAATACTTTTAGTCCTTCGCCTGTGACTCCGCCCGGAACGGAAACCCTCTCTTGTAATGTTGGTAATGTAAAAATCCCCTTCTCAAGTAGTTTCCCAAATCCTATCATCATTTCACTAGCCATTTGCGTTCCTTCTTCATGAGTAATTTCAGTTTGTCTAACGGCTGCTTCGATGAAACGCTGAATTAAATAACTAAAAAACGCGGGACCGCAACTGACAATATCTGAAGCTACTCGCGTAATGCCCTCTTCAATAATGACTGGTGTAGAAATATGTGTTAACAGGCTGTGTAAGGTTTCATAGTCGTCAGGCGTGCAAGTTGTTCCTAATGTGACTAGTGATGTCCCTGCAAAAGCACGGTTTGTAATACTAGGAATAATTCGAGCTGTTTTACAGCAGACGACAGATTCCAATTGCGCAATAGAAATCGGACTAGTAATTGAAATAAGTATTTGTTCTTCTGATAATACTGAACTTAGATCCATTAGTAATGGCTGAAATTGTAAAGGTTTTACACAAACAAAGATTATATCAGCTTCGCACGCTACTTCTTCAGAGGAGTTAACAACCTTTAGATCAGGGAATTTTTCTTTAAAAGCATATGCTTTTTCTATTGTTCGATTTGTGATGATAAGTTGAGATGGGGTTACTGCAGTTGATTCGACGAACGATTCAATTAAGATGCTCCCCATACTACCAGTTCCGATAATACCAATTTTCATTTGTTCAACCCCCTCCTTCTCGAACTTTCTTACCCTTAAGTTTATGTGGCTGAAAAAATGAATATGACAAAAATATTCCAACAACTGGATGCATTCAAGGAAAGCCAGCGACAATTAACTGCTCAAATATTCTTTTCACAAAAACATTTGCCGGTAAAAACCATGCCTCCACCATCTCCAACATAAAAGTAGCTAGCTTCCTGCTCTCTTCGCTGTAAAACTCTAACGAATTTTAGAGGCTCGTTCAAGGAAAGCCAGCGACATACTGGTAATACTCAACAAAAAACAATTTTCATACAAAAAAGCTCAGTAAAAACTGAGCTGTGAGATTAATTTCGACTAATAAATTTTAACACCATTTCTTCTGTAACTTGTTTTCTCATCGGAAAACGAAAAGACCTACTTAAGTTGTTTAATTCCTCGGTAATTGCATTAACTTCAACTAAAGAAAAGTGTTTATTAGCCTTCGCATCGTTTACTACTTTTTCAATGCTCTCTTCTCTCTTTATATCAAGTTCTCTATATTTTTTTTCTGCAGCAATAAATGTAGTCATCTGTTCTTTAATCTGTAAGTGTACACTCATATAAATTCTCCTTTTTATCATTCGTTTAGGGGGTAATAACAATGATGAAACTAAAGCGCAACATTCTATTTGTCATTACAGTATGTACAATTGCTTTAATTTTTAGTGTAAGCTTTATTCGTAATTTTGACAACAGTAGCGTACCAGATGATCACTTTGAATTTTTTACAGCAACAAAAGCAACAACAATTGAACAAACTAGCCAATTAGAAATTCAAAACGAGAAAATAGTAGTCGTTGATGTCAAAGGAGCAGTAATTAAGCCAGGTGTCTATGAAATGAACCGTGGCGAGAGGGTAGTACATGCAATTGAAAAGGCTAGTGGCTTTCTCAAAGACGCTAATCAAGACGTAATCAATTTAGCGCTTTTACTAGAGGATGAGATGGTCATTTTTGTTCCGAAAATTGGAGATGAAGAAGTAGAAATGGATGGAACAAATATCTCTACTGTAAAGGATAATGGAAAAATTAATGTTAACGTTGCAACAGCTGAAGAACTTCAACAAATACCTGGAATAGGTCCAGCTAAAGCATCCGCAATCATTTCATATCGTGAAGAAACTGGAAAATTTAAAAGTATCGATGACTTAGTTAACGTCACAGGAATTGGGAAGAAAACAGTTGATAAAATGTCTGAATTCATCGTGGTAAAGTGATAAAATCTTTTTTCAGAAAATTATTGACAATTCTTATTGGTTAAAAGTATAATCACCTCAACGACAATTTAAACGAACACTCTTATTGAGAGAGGTGGAGGGATTGGCCCTATGAAACCCGGCAACCAGTGTGTAAACACAAGGTGCTAAATCCAACAGAACTTATTGGGTTCTGAAAAATGAGAGAAGAAGCAGATGTTAAACTCTTCTCTCATTATGAGGAGAGTTTTTTTAGTTTATATGTGCTAACTGAAGTGAAATTAAAAGGAGGAAGTAAAAAATGACTGAGAGAAATTGGAGTCTAGAAACAATTGCCGTACATGGTGGTCAAGAGGCTGATAGTAATACTTTATCGAGGGCTGTACCGATTTATCAAACTACATCCTATGTTTTCAAAGACACAGATCACGCAGCGAATCTCTTTGCGTTAGCAGAACCAGGAAACATATATACGCGCATAATGAATCCGACTCAAGATGTTTTTGAAAAAAGGGTAGCTGAACTTGAAGGTGGAGTTGCTGCTCTAGCTACTGCAAGTGGTCAGTCGGCAATTACCTTAGCTATATTAAATATTTGTGAAAATGGAGACGAAGTCGTAGCTTCGAGTTCCTTATATGGGGGTACATATAATCTATTTGCCCATACGTTACGAAAGTTAGGAATTAAAGTTCACTTTGTTGATGGCACAGATCCTGAAAATTATCGTGCCGCTATAAATGACAAAACGAAACTTCTTTATGGAGAAATTATCGGCAATCCTAAAGGTGATGTCTTAGATATCCAAGCTGTTTCTACAATTGCGCACGATAATGGCATTCCACTTTTAGTCGACGCTACTTTTTCCACTCCGGCTTTATGTCGTCCAATTGAACATGGTGCAGATATTGTCATTCATTCAGCGACAAAGTTTATTGGTGGGCATGGAACATCTATCGGTGGCGTAATCGTAGATGGTGGAAAGTTTGATTGGGGTAATGGGAAGTTCCCTGGACTTTCAGAGCCAGATCCAAGTTATCACGGTATTGTCTATTCAGAAGCATTAGGAAATCTTGCTTATATCATTAAAGCACGTGTTCAACTCCTTAGGGATATCGGACCTGCAATTGCACCACTCAACTCATTTCTATTACTTCAAGGTCTTGAGACGTTACATTTACGTTTAGAGCGCCATTGTGAAAATGCTTTAAAGGTAGCCAATTATTTAAATGAAAATTCTTTGGTAGAATGGGTAAGTTATCCTGGTTTAGAAAGTCACCCAAGCTATCAATTAGCAGAAAAGTATTTACCAAATGGTAAAGGAGCAATCTTGACCTTCGGTATTAAAGGTGGAATTGAAGAAGGGAAAAAATTTATAAATGCTTTAAATCTATTTTCTCATGTTGCCAATGTTGGAGATGCTAAGTCCTTAGTCATCCATCCAGCAAGTACTACACATCAGCAGTTAACAGCAGAAGAACAGCTATCTGCTGGTGTAACACCTGAATTAATCCGCCTTTCTATTGGAATTGAAAATATAAATGATATTCTTTCGGATTTACAACAAGCTCTTGAAAAAAGCCAAGACTAAAACTAAATATATTTGCGCACGTGTCATTTTTTGTCTAAACTGAAGTAAATAGAAATTACTTAGGGAGGCACATCTATTGTCACGTATATCTTGGGATCAATATTTTATGGCGCAAAGTCACTTGCTAGCGTTAAGGAGCACTTGTACACGTTTAATGGTAGGAGCTACTATCGTTAGGGATAAACGAATAATTGCCGGAGGTTATAACGGATCTATTTCTGGTGGTGAGCATTGTACCGATGACAATTGCTATGTAGAAAACAATCATTGTATCCGAACAATTCACGCCGAGATAAATGCATTACTACAATGTGCAAAATTCGGTGTACCAACAGCGGAAGCGGAAATTTATGTCACTCATTTTCCTTGTTTGAATTGTACGAAGGCAATTATTCAAAGTGGCATTAAGAAAGTTTATTATGCAAAAGACTATAAAAATCACCCGTATGCTATTGAGTTGTTTGAGAGTGCCGGTGTTTATTTAGAGCATGTTGAGTTAGAGGAAATGATTTTGGATTTGAAATCAGCGGAAAAGTTAGCTTTCACAGCTTCGTTATTAACAAAACTCGAAGAAGCGGGGCTTAGTGAAGCAGATTTGAAAAAATTAACAGAAGAAGCAAATCAACTATTCACGTCTACAACATAGTTGAGCGAAAGATAAATAAGAAAACTAAATTCTTATACTTATAGTATCTAAGCCTTTCGTTCGCGAATAGGAGGTCTAATAAGTGTTTGGAAGGATTTACATTTTAGTTGTTGCAGTTATTTGCAGCGTTATTTTACGAATACAGGGCTTTCATAGCATCTCTCTTTGTCTATCGTTAGCCCTAATTTATCTCTTATATAAAAATAAACACAACCCCAAAATAGTGGTTTCCTCAGCTATCATTTTTGTTTTTTTCTACTTTAACCCCATTTACTTTCCAACTCCGCCATCGCTCCCTTCTGAGAACGAAATCTCAGGAAAGATAAGTTCAATCCCAAAAATTGATGGAAATAAGTTGACGTTTGAATTAAAAACATCAGAAAAGCAACTTGTCCAAATTAATTATTTTTTTAAGACAAAAGAGGAACAAAACTATGGTAAGACGTTAAAATACGGGCTAACATGTAATTTTGAAGGGGTGTATAAAAATCCACCTGAGAGCAGGAATTTCTATAGTTTTAACTACAAAGAATATTTAGCAATGAGGAAGATATATTTTCAATTCACCCCAAAGACCTTCGCAAATACAAATTGTAGAGGTGAGAGTCTATCTCCTTATGGCTTGCTGCAAAGATACCGCCAATTAGGAATTGAATACATTAGCGATCATTTTCCAAAAGAGAGTAAAGGTATTATTATTTCATTAATTTTTGGAGATAGGTCAGAGATGGAACGCGATATTCTCCAATCGTATCAGTCTTTAGGTATTATCCATTTATTAGCAGTTTCTGGACTTCATGTTGGACTTGTAAGTGCGTTTGTTTATTTACTATTAATCCGAATTGGTATGACCAAAGAAAGAACAATTGACTTAATCATTTTATTGCTACCGATATACGCAATACTTGCTGGTGCAGCACCATCCGTACTAAGAGCTACAGCTATGTCTCTCGTTGTCCTCATTTCGATTAGGTTTCGTAAAAAAATAAATCCACTAGACGGAATTAGTTATGTTTTTTTAGTGCTTATGCTAGTTACCCCCTTCTACATTTTACATCTAGGATTTCAATTATCTTTTCTCGTTTCTTATTCATTAATCATATCTTTGAATAGCATTTTAATAAAATATGAAAATTGGCTCACCCAATTACTTGCAGTGACCATTTTAGCTCAGTTAGTTTCATTTCCATTAATCATTTATCATTTTCATGTTATTTCATTATGGACGATCCCTCTAAACCTCATCTATATCCCGTTTATTACAATGTTCACATTGCCACTCGCATTCATTATCTTTATAAGTCATTTGATCTTTCCACCAATAAGTAACCTGATGTTATATTTTTATGAGTTTATTATAGGCTTTGCTCATCAATGTTTAGAAAAAGTGAATGAATTACCGCTATCCTCGTTAATTTTTGGCCAACCACCACTTTGGGTAGTCATCCTATATTATATAGCGATTGGGATTTTGTTTTATGTATGGGAAAGATCTGATTCAATCTTAGCTCTCCTTAAAAGTGGTACTGTATTTTTGATTATCGCTTTGCTACATTGGCACTTGCCATATTTAACTAGTAGCGGAGAAGTAACAATGATTGATGTAGGCCAGGGTGATAGCATTTATATCGAACTACCTAGAAGGAAAGCGGTTTATTTAATTGATACAGGAGGTATTGTAGATGTAGGCTTTAAACAAGACCTAGTAAAACGAGAAAAGACATTTGATGTTGGTAAAGATATCCTCTTGCCATATTTAAAAGCAAAAGGTGTTAGAAAGATAGACAAGTTAATTTTGACCCATGGACATTATGATCACACTGGCGGTGCTGAGGCTTTAATTGGCCAAATTCCCGTTCAGGCACTTTTGTATGGCGCGGTTCCAGTTGAAGGGGAGTATGATAAGCAGTTACTTCAAAAGTTCTACGATATAGGTACAAAAATCTTCTTTGTAAAACAAGGTGATTATTGGAGAATGGGCCAAAACAGCTTTCATGTTTTATCTCCCCATGGGGACGAAGAGAAAATAAATGATCGATCAGTTGTCATTTTTACAAACATTGGTGGCCTAAATTGGCTATTCACAGGAGATTTGGAAATCGACGGGGAGAAAACTTTAGTTTCTACTTATCAAAACCTTAATGTAGATGTGTTAAAAGTTGGGCATCACGGCAGTCATACTTCAACGACTAATGAATTGTTAGAGGCGATAAAGCCTAAATATGCACTCATATCACTCGGCAAGAACAATTTATATGGTCATCCTCATCAAGACGTTATTAATCGCTTAGAGCAACGAGAGATCACTATATTCCGAACAGATCATCACGGTGCGATCAGGTACATGTTCAAAGGAGAGAAAGGTTCTTTTGACACGCTGATCAAGCAACATTAAAAGAAGAAGCCCCAAAAGTGGGACCTCTTCTTTTTTAAGGTTGTTCAAAGGACTTTCTTACAATTACACAAATAAGTCAATAATAACCGCTACAGCAAATACTGTCGCAAAAAAGCCGAATGATACAACGAAACCTACTGCAGAATCTACTGCGTCATTACGATTGCTTTGGACTTCCTTTTCGAAATGATTCATTGGACATCCCTCCTAAACAATTTTAGTATAAGCGAAAAATTATAAAAAATCTATATTTGTAACATATTCTATTTGTTTATGTGTTAAACCATATAAATTATCGGTCAAGCTTAGTCAGTTCAGGTTTGCGCAGCATAAAAAAAGGTATGGAATATTTCATTTTAAGATTTTTTTAAAAAAATTAGTTAGCAATGCTGTGAAATGTTGTCACCTATAGAACGACAACGCATAGGATATGATAACTAATACAAGAGCAGAAAGAAAGCGTGAGTAATCGTCAATAGGAGGTTTCCTAGGTCCTCTTACTGACGTTTATCATAAATGGAGGGATTAACATTCGGTTAATTCCTCTTTTTCCTTGTTATAATAGAATTACTATGTATAAAATTGTATCATAATCATAAATCGATATGTAAAGAAAGGGTATCTAAAAAGATGAGTTTTTTACAAATACAAAAAAATATAAAAAAAGGTCAGCTATCGCCTTTATATTTGTTATATGGTACGGAAGCTTTTTTAATTGAGGAGATAATCCAAAGACTTCTTAATAAGGTTTTAACAGAAGAGCAATATGATTTCAACTTGTCTACATATGAGTTAAAAGAGACACCAATCTCCGTTGCTATTGAAGAAGCGTTAACTATTCCTTTTATGGGTACGCATCGAATCGTCATAGTAAAGGACCCTCAATTTTTAACTGGAAAGGATCAGTCTAAAATTGACCATGACATAAAGGCATTTGAAGAGTATGTGAATAACCCTGTTCGAGAAACGATTTTTATTATTGTAGCTCCATATGAAAAGTTGGATGAGCGAAAAAAAATAGTGAAACTTCTAAAAAAACAAGCGGAAATATTACATGCAGTTCCTTTTAATGATCAAGAGATGGAGAAGTGGCTTGATGAACGTGTAAAGAAATATGATGTCGAGATAACAAAACTAGGCAAAGATAACCTTATTCAACTATTAGGGAATAGCTTGGTAATGATTGCTGGCGAAATAGAAAAGTTAGCTCTTTATGCAGGTGAAGGTGGCGTAATCGATGAAACGGTTGTTCAAAAATTAGTTGCAAAAACAATTGAACAAGATGTTTTTGCGTTAGTTGACCATGTTGTTCATCGCAGAAAAAAACAAGCATTACTTGTTTTTTATGAATTAATAAAACAAAAAGAAGAGCCAATTAAAATCCTAGCGTTGCTCGCAAGGCAATTTCGGATTTTATATCAGGTTAAGGAGCTTTCTAATCGTGGGTATTCTCAACAAAACATAGCCATGGCATTAAAGCTTCATCCATACGTTGTTAAATTAGCAAATCAACAGGGGAATTTATTTTCTGAAAAAAAATTATTAATGTTTATTGATGAACTTGCAGAAACTGATTATAAGATTAAGACTGGTAAAATTGAAAAACAGCTTGGGTTAGAGTTGTTTATTATTAAGGTGTTAGCCGGGGTTTAATCCAAAGTGATAGTCGCTGAGTCGATAGGATGCTTGTGTTAAATAGATACAATAGTCATTTGCGTCTATCACATTAAATGTAGCTGCGAGTACTCTTATCTTTTCTTATAACGAATAAAAGGGCTTAATGGTGTCAGGCACCTCTTTTGAGGAGCTTGAAACCATTAGCCCTTTTTTCATTTTCATATGATTATTATGCTGAAAGCTCGTTTAATTTCTTCGCTAGGCGAGATTTTTGACGAGATGCCGCATTTTTATGAATTAAACCTTTTGTTGCAGCTTTGTCAAGCTTTTTGGTTGCAACCAAGAACGCTTCTTGAGCTCCTTCAACTTCCTTGCTTTCTACTTTAGCTTCGAAAGTTTTGATAGCTGTACGAAGTGCAGATTTAACTGAAGCATTTTGTGCACGACGCTTTTCACTTGTCTTTACGCGTTTGATAGCTGATTTAATATTTGGCATTCCTTTCACCTCCTTGATGCAACCGGGTAATTGCGAATATATAAGTACAACACATTGCATTGTAACAAAACTCTGGGGTAATTGCAATAGGGGAATGCAAAGGAGAATAGCAAGAAACAGTACTGGGAACAATTTGTATAGTAAAAAGATTATGAGGGGTGTTCAATATGGCAAAAGAAATTAATCTTGAACAATATAATATTCGTACCGATCTTGCTCTTGAAGCACATGAATTAGTTCGTGAACGAGAAGAAAAAAGAGATCAAAAACAAAAACAAACGATAAGTGGCGTCATTGTTAAAGAGCGTGAGGAAGAAGGAGTACATATTACAACTGTTGAGATTACCGAAGAAGGTGCTGAAAAATTAGGGAAAAAAGCCGGTAGCTATTTAACTTTTGAAATTCAAGGAATTAGAAACAAGGATACTGAGCTTCAAGAAAAGGTTGAACGAGTGTTTGCGAAAGAGTTTAATCAATTTTTAAAGCAACTAGGAATTAGTACAGATGCAAGCTGTTTAGTAGTCGGATTAGGAAACTGGAACGTTACTCCCGATGCCTTAGGCCCAATTGCCGTAGAGAATTTATTAATCACAAAGCATATTTTTGAATTACAGCCTGAGCAAATATCTGATGGATTTCGTCCGGTAAGTGCGATTACGCCTGGAGTAATGGGGATAACAGGAATTGAGACGAGTGATATCATCCATGGTGTCATTGAAAAAACAAAACCAGATTTTGTGATCGCCATCGATGCTCTTGCTGCACGATCTATTGAAAGAGTGAATACAACCATTCAAGTATCTGACTCTGGAATTCATCCGGGATCTGGTGTTGGGAACAAACGTAAAGAGTTGAGTAAAGAAACGTTAGGGATTCCAGTCATTGCTGTAGGTATTCCTACTGTTGTTGACGCAGTTTCGATTACAAGTGATACGATCGATTTTGTCTTAAAGCATTTTGGTAGAGAAATGCGTGAAGGGAAAAAACCATCACGTTCATTAACTCCAGCGGGAATGACATTTGGAGAAAAAAGAGTTTTAACTGATGAAGATTTACCTGAAGATGATGTAAGGCAAAACATTATGGGGATGGTTGGTGGATTAGAGGAAGAAGAGAAACGGCAACTAATTCGTGAAGTACTTGCTCCACTAGGCCATAATTTAATGGTGACGCCAAAAGAGGTCGATGTATTTATTGAGGACATGGCCAACGTTATAGCTGCGGGTTTAAATGCTGCTCTTCATGGTGATGTTGACCAAGATAATGTCGGAATGTATACTCACTAAAAAAGATGTTCTATCCTTTCATGCTTCGTCATATACATGATGTAGACAAGCTTGAAAGGGTGAGATCATGTCTTCTAGAAATTTTAAGAGCTTTACAATCTCGTTAAATAGGACAAGTTTTAAGCGGATAGCAATCCTCGTAATTGTTGGGGTAATGGCCTTATTTATTATTACCGGAATGCTTACTGCTTTTGAACCTGGATATGGAATATCATCATCAACTGTACATGCATGGAGTTCGTATGTATCAAGTGATGCATTATTGTATATGATGGGTACTGAAAACCCATACTTTACTCAAGTTTTACCAGAAGGAAGCGAGCCGCCGAAAATATCATCACTCGCTTTTGAATTGGCAACTAGTTTAAATCCAGAGGACCCCAGAAGCTTATTAGGGAGAGAATTACCCGGCTTTGCTTTATTTGATGGAAAAATAATAGTTGCTGGTGAAGGAACAGACTACACTACTATGCCAAATGAATCGGCTCCACCTATGGAAGTGATGATGGCAGAGCGAGAAGCTTCTCAAGAAAGCTTAGAAAAATTAGCGAAGCAGCAAGAAGAGTTTTCAGCACCAGAAGTTTCAACTGATGGTAGGAAAGTAGTTCACATTATCCACTCCCACAGTCGCGAATCATTTTTACCGGAGTTAAAAGATACGAACACACCAAATCAAGCATTCCATCCAAATGTAAATATTACACTTGTAGGAGAACGCTTAGGCCGTGAACTAGAAAAACGTGGAATTGGGGTTGAAGTAGATAAAAGTGATATTGGGGCGATGCTCAGTGAGCGTAACTGGGTATACCATCAATCTTACGACGCATCTCGTGAAATTGTTAAAGAAGCAATTAGTAACAATGATGACTTACAGTTTTTCTTTGACTTACACCGTGATGGTGTTGGAAGAAATGCAACTACAGTAAAAATAAATGGCGTAGAGTATGCTCGAACTTTCTTTGTGGTTGGTGAAAATAATAAGAATTTCGAGAAAAATGCTAAATTGGCAGCTGATCTGCATGCGATGTTAGAAAAGAAATATCCTGGCTTAAGTAGAGGGGTAATTGCAAAAGGTGGCTCAGGCTCAAATGGCCGCTATAACCAAGATTTATCACCAAACTCAATCTTAGTTGAATTCGGCGGAATTGAGAATACTCTTGAAGAAGCATACCGTTCAGCTGAAGCATTCGCCGAAGTGTTTAGTGAGTTCTACTGGGGTGCGCAGAAAGTAAATAAAGATTAATTAGCAGTGGAGGTGTAAACGGATGACAAAATTTCTTTTAAAGTGTTTTTTTACAACGACAGTACTGTTTTTAGGTGTTCTTATTGGGATCCAAGTTGCTAGTAATAGTATGGTTAAAATGACCGGAGAAAGCAAATATTCAACAGCAAATATAGTAAAAACAGAAGAAACTGTTCAAGGTCAAGCCGTTTACACCAAGGGTGAAGAAGAAAAGGAATTAACGAGCCATGATTTAGAAGGTAAACAAGCAAAATTAGAACAAATCGAAACATTTAACCTGTTTTCGCAAATGGGTGCGAAACTTTCAGAGGGATTAAATATCGTGTTTTCAAAAATGTTGACAAAGATTACAACGACAATAGGGAATGCTTTAACGTAAAAGACTGCTTATGGCAGTCTTTTTAGTACGTAAGCATGAGCGTGAACCAACGTAGAAAAGCTTTTAAACCCTAAAGCCGAACATTCACAAATGCATTGTAAACTAAAATAGATTGAAACAATATCTTGCAATTGGTATAATTTATCCTAGTGCATTGGCGATTTTTGTAGGAGTGATGAAATCATGAATAAAGAAGAACGATTAAAACGAAGAGAGAAAATCCGTAATTTTTCGATTATTGCTCATATAGATCATGGGAAATCAACGTTGGCGGACCGCATTTTAGAAAAAACAAGCGCATTAACACAACGTGAAATGAAAGACCAAATGCTAGATGCAATGGATTTAGAAAGAGAACGGGGCATTACGATTAAATTAAATGCCGTTCAGTTAACTTATAAAGCGAAAGATGGCGAAGAGTATATTTTTCATCTAATTGATACTCCTGGTCACGTTGACTTTACGTATGAAGTGTCACGTAGTTTAGCTGCCTGTGAAGGAGCTTTACTTATTGTCGATGCTGCGCAAGGGATCGAAGCTCAAACTCTTGCTAACGTGTATTTAGCTCTTGATAATGATTTAGAAATTCTACCTGTTATTAATAAAATCGATTTACCTAGTGCCGAACCTGAGCGAGTAAAGCAAGAGGTAGAAGATATTATCGGCTTAGACACTTCTGATGCAGTCTTAGCTTCAGCAAAAAACGGTATTGGGATCGAAGAAATCTTAGAACAAGTCGTAAAAAAGGTACCGGCACCATCTGGCGATCCGGAAGCGCCTTTAAAGGCACTAATTTTTGATTCTTTATATGACCCTTACCGTGGTGTAGTAGTATATATTCGAATTGTCGAAGGTACTGTAAAGCCTGGCCAAAAAATTCGGATGATGGCAACAGGTGCCGAATTTGAAGTAATTGAAGCAGGTGTATTTACACCTAAACCGGTAAAGAGGGACGAGCTGACAGTCGGTGATGTAGGTTTCTTAACAGCATCCATTAAAAATGTTGGGGATACTCGTGTCGGGGATACAATAACAAGTGTGAATAATCCTGCTAAAGAACAATTAGCTGGTTATCGTAAAATGAATCCAATGGTATTCTGTGGACTTTATCCGTTAGATACAAATGATTATAATGACTTAAGAGATGCTCTTGAGAAACTTGAATTAAATGATGCTTCCTTGCAGTATGAGCCTGAAACGTCTCAAGCGTTAGGTTTTGGTTTCCGTTGTGGATTTCTAGGACTTTTGCACATGGAAATTATTCAAGAACGAATTGAGCGAGAGTTTAACATCGATTTAATTACGACTGCGCCAAGTGTTATTTATCAAGTAACCTTAACGAGTGGTGAAGAGTTACGAATTGACAATCCTTCAAAAATGCCTGACCCACAAACGATTGATTTTGTCGAAGAGCCTTATGTGAAAGCGTCTATTATGGTTCCAAATGATTATGTTGGTTCAGTTATGGAAATTTGTCAACGTAAGCGTGGTAATTATCTTGATATGAAATACTTAGATGCTAATCGAGTTACTTTAGCGTACGATATTCCATTATCAGAAATTGTTTATGATTTCTTTGACCAATTAAAATCAAGTACAAAAGGATACGCGTCTTTTGATTATGAACTTATCGGCTACAAGCAGTCTAACTTAGTGAAAATGGATATTCTATTAAATGCTGAAAAAGTAGATGCATTGTCTGTTATTGTTCACCGTGATGCAGCTTATGAACGTGGAAAAGTAATTGTTGAAAAGCTTAAGGAATTAATTCCGCGTCAACAGTTCGAAGTGCCAGTTCAAGCAAGTATTGGCCAAAAAATCATCGCCCGTTCAACAATTAAAGCTATTCGTAAAAATGTACTTGCAAAATGTTATGGTGGAGATATTTCCCGTAAACGAAAACTTCTTGATAAGCAAAAAGAAGGAAAAAAACGTATGAAGAGTGTAGGAAGTGTTGAAGTACCACAAGAGGCATTTATGGCAGTACTTAAAATGGATGATAGTAAATAATACACAAAACCAAGAACCGTAGATAAAAAATTCTACGGTTTTTCTACGCATACTAAGTGCAATGAAGAATTTAGGATGTTATATTGAATTTTTGAGTGAGAATGCTTCCGAGCAAACTTAAAATAAATTTTTCATTCTATATGAAAAGAAGAGGTGTGTTTATGCCGAAAGCAGTTTACGTTCATATTCCTTTTTGTGAGCAGATTTGTCATTATTGTGATTTTAATAAGGTGTTTTTAAAAGGTCAGCCTGTAGATGAGTATGTTGCGGCATGCGAACAGGAAATGAAAGCAGCAGTTGCCGAGTTTCCTTTTGAAGAAATAGATACTGTCTATATAGGTGGCGGAACTCCGTCAGCATTGTCAGCTAGACAATTAGAGAAACTTTTAGGGACGATTAATCACATCTTTAAACCAAAGGGTGAATTTACAATTGAAGTAAACCCTGGAAATATTGAAGATGAAAAATTAGATGTGATGAAAGCTGCAGGGATTAACAGACTAAGTATTGGTGTTCAAGTGTTTCAAGAAGAACTTCTACAGAAGATTGGGAGAAACCATAAAGAGAAAGACATTTACGAAACAATTGCTAAAGCAAGGAAATTTGGTCTTGATAATATTTCAATTGATTTAATGTTTGGTTTACCTGCGCAAACAATCGAAATGTTTGCTGAAACTTTAACAAAAGCTGTTGAATTGGAAGTGCCACATTTCTCTGCATATTCACTAAAAGTAGAAGAGAGAACAATTTTTCATCAATTATTCCGAAAGGGAAAACTACAATTACCTTCTGAAGATGAGGAGGTTACAATGTATGATATGTTGATGAATAAGCTGATTAGTCAGGGCTATAATCATTATGAAATTAGTAATTTTGGAAAGATTGGTTTTGAGAGTCAACATAATTTAACCTACTGGAATAACGAAGAATACTATGGCATCGGCGCAGGTGCTCACGGCTATGTTAACGGAATACGTCACGCAAATGCTGGACCGATAAAAAAATATATCTCTCTAGTAAATTCGAATGGGAGTTCGATTATTGAACGCCATGTGGTAACTAATAATGAAAAGATAGAGGAGGAAATGTTTTTAGGGTTGCGGAAAATTGACGGTGTTTCTATTACCAAATTTAAGGAACGCTTCAAGAAAACGCCTAACGATATTTTCGGTGAAGAAATTCAACTCCTTAAAGAACAAGGTTTATTACAAGAGGTAGCTGGTCACATTTCGTTAACAAGAAAGGGTTTATTTGTGGCAAACGAAGTGTTTGAAAAATTTCTATTTAGTTAAATTAACGAAGCTTTTTATAAACTTCTTTTCATTACCGTTGACAACGAATATAGATTTTTGGTAATTTATTATTGAGCAATTAGCACTCGACACTCAAGAGTGCTAACAGAGGTGATAAATGATGTTAACAGAACGACAATTACTAATATTAAAAGCCATTGTTGATGATTACATTCGTTCTGCAGAACCAGTTGGTTCTAGAAGTGTGTCTAAGAGAGAAGATATTTCGTATAGTCCTGCTACGATTCGAAATGAAATGGCAGACTTAGAGGAACTTGGATACCTTGAGAAGCCACATAGCTCTGCAGGGAGGATTCCTTCACAAAAAGGGTACCGTTATTATGTAGATAATTTGTTATCACCAGAAGAAATTGAAGAAAAGTCCGACATCATCGATATTAAATCATTATTTGTTCAAAAAATTCATCAAGTAGAGCAAGTAATTGAACAATCGGCTCAAATTTTATCAAATTTAACGAGCTATACATCGATTGTTTTAGGACCAGAAGTATTTGAAACAGCTTTACAACATTTGCAGATTATTCCACTTACTCAAGATTCAGCAGTTGCCATTATCGTCACAGATACTGGTCATGTCGAAAAACAAGCAATAACAATTCCAGAAGGAATGAAGTTAGCTGATATTGAAATGATGGTCAATATTTTAAATGATCGCCTTAGAGGTGTTTCAATGCTTGAACTAAGGAGTAAGATTTTCTCTGAAGTTGGAGATGTGCTGAAAATGCATATTGCTAACTATAAAGATATGATGAAAATGTTCGATCAATCATTTAAGCAAGAAAAAAATGATAAAGTTTTTTTCGGCGGAAAAACAAATATTTTTTCTCAACCAGAGTTTCGTGATGTAGAAAAAGTTAGACAACTGTTAGAGATGTTCGAGGAGAAAAAATTAATTCATCAAATTTTCCGCTCCGAAAATACTGGGATTACTGTGAAAATTGGTCAAGAAAATAATCTTGAGGCTATTGATCATTGTAGTGTCATTACTGCTACGTACACGGTAGATGGGAAGCATTTAGGTACGATTGGAATTCTTGGACCAACTCGTATGGAATATCGCCGTGTCATTAGTGTGTTAGATTATCTTTCTAAAGGGATGACACATACATTAACGAATTTGTATCAAAGAAATAAGTAATGGCAATATTGACAAAGAGTGAAATTTTTTAACAACAAACAATTGTTTGCTAATTTCCCCTCGATTATCAATGGACTTTTGATGATCGAGGAAGATTTTCATATAGTAGTTAATTTGTTAGGGAGGTGAATTAGTTGGATCATGCAAAACAACAAACAAAAGAAGAAGAAACAGTAGTTCAAGAAGAAGTAGAACATGTTGAAAGCAAAGAGCAACTAGATGAGGAAGAAGTAGAGGTACTCTTAACAGAAGAAGAAAAACAAATTCAAGCTCTTCAGAATGAAGTTGCCGAGTTAAATAGCAGGTTACTTCGTACACAGGCTGATTATGATAATTTTCGTCGCAGAACTAGGCAAGAAATGGAAGCGGCAGCTAAATATAGAGCGCAAAGTCTTATTGAGGGTTTAATACCTGCAATTGATAACTTTGATCGTGCTTTAGGAATTAAGGTTGAGAATGATGATGCACGCAGTTTATTACAAGGAATGGAAATGGTATATCGCCAATTAACTGAGGCATTAAAAAACGAAGGTTTAGAAGTTATCAATGCAGTAGGTCAAAGCTTTGACCCTCACTATCATCAAGCAGTAATGCAAGTCGAAAGTGATGAATATGAAGCAAACCAAGTTGTAGAAGAACTTCAAAAAGGATACCAGCTGAAGGACCGTGTCATTCGACCTTCAATGGTTAAAGTTAGTCAATAATTATTGTAATTACATATTTTTTAGGAGGAATAGAAAATGAGTAAAGTTATTGGTATAGATTTAGGTACAACAAACTCTTGTGTTGCTGTTATGGAAGGTGGAGAAGCAACAGTAATTCCTAATCCAGAAGGAAATAGAACAACTCCATCTGTTGTTGCTTTTAAAAATGGTGAGCGTCTAGTTGGTGAGGTTGCCAAGCGTCAAGCAATCACAAACCCAAATACTATTCAATCTATTAAACGACATATTGGAACTGATTATAAAGTGGAAGTAGAAGGTAAGCAATATACACCACAAGAAATTTCAGCAATTATCCTACAAAAGTTAAAAGAAGATGCAGAAGCTTATTTAGGAGAGAAAGTAACAAAGGCAGTAATTACAGTGCCAGCTTACTTTAACGATTCACAACGTCAAGCTACGAAAGATGCTGGTAAGATTGCTGGATTAGAAGTTGAGCGTATCGTTAACGAGCCAACTGCTGCAGCCTTAGCATATGGTCTTGAAAAGCAAGAAGATCAAACGATCCTTGTTTATGATTTAGGTGGTGGTACATTTGACGTATCAATCCTTGAATTAGGAGAAGGGTTCTTCGAAGTAAAGGCAACATCTGGTGACAATAAACTTGGTGGAGATGATTTTGACCAAGTCATTATTGATTATTTAGTAGCAGAATTTAAAAAGGAAAATTCAATTGACCTTTCAAAAGATAAAATGGCACTACAGCGTTTAAAAGATGCTGCAGAAAAAGCGAAGAAAGATTTATCTGGAGTAACTTCTACACAGATTTCTTTACCGTTTATTACTGCTGATGCTAGCGGTCCAAAACATTTAGAAGTAACTATGTCGCGTGCGAAATTTGAAGAGATTTCTAGCCCTCTTGTGGAGCGTACAATGGGACCTACTCGCCAAGCGCTACAAGATGCCGGCATGACACCAAGTGACATTGATAAAGTAGTCCTTGTAGGTGGATCAACTCGTATTCCAGCTGTTCAAGAAGCGATTAAGAAGTTAACTGGAAAAGATCCTCATAAAGGAGTTAACCCGGATGAGGTAGTTGCCCTAGGTGCAGCAGTTCAAGCTGGAGTATTAACTGGTGAAGTTAAGGACGTTGTACTACTAGATGTTACTCCACTATCACTTGGAATTGAAACAATGGGTGGCGTGTTTACGAAGTTAATCGACCGTAATACTACAATACCAACAAGTAAGTCACAAGTATTCTCAACAGCTAGTGACAACCAACCGTCTGTAGATATTCATGTACTTCAAGGTGAGCGCCAAATGGCAGCTGATAACAAAACGTTAGGAAGATTCCAATTATCAGATATTCCACCGGCACCGCGTGGAATTCCACAAATTGAAGTTACATTTGACATTGATGCAAACGGAATTGTAAATGTAAAAGCAAAAGATCTTGGTACAAATAAAGAACAATCAATTACAATTACGTCTTCTTCAGGTTTAACTGACGATGAAATTGAAAAAATGGTAAAAGATGCTGAAGCAAACGCTGAAGCAGATAAGGCGCGTCGTGAAGAGGTAGATCTTCGTAACGAAGCTGATCATTTAGTATTTACAACTGAAAAAACGTTAAAAGATCTTGAAGGAAAAGTTGACGAAGCTGAAGTAGCCAAGGCTAATGAGGCAAAAGAAAAGGTGAAAACTGCTTTAACGGGTACAGATATTGAAGCAATTAAAACAGCAAAAGATGAGCTACAAGAATTAGTTCAAGCGTTATCTGTAAAGCTTTATGAACAAGCAGCTCAAGCAGCACAGGCAGCTCAAGGTGCAGAAGGTACCCAAGGCGAGCAAGCTAACGGTGACGACAATGTAGTTGATGCTGAATATGAAGAAGTGAAAGAAGAAAAGAAATAAGGCAATTGCCTATTAGGAAAAGTCAAAGTCACGCTATATAGGCTTTGACTTTTTTCCACATTAAGAGAATAACATGTTAAATGATTTGACAATCATTACCTTGGTATCGTTAGAATACGATGTAACTGTTTTTTTACTAAAAAATAAGGACACCAATCCCAATTCACTTCACATTTTTTAGGGATAGTGTTAAGATATTCGTTATGTAATAAATTCGGGAGTGGGTTCAATGAGTAAACGAGATTTTTATGATGTGTTAGGTGTAGACAAAAACGCATCTGTAGATGAAGTAAAAAAAGCCTATCGAAAATTAGCTCGCAAATACCATCCAGATGTAAATAAAGAAGCGGATGCTGAAACAAAATTTAAAGAAGTAAAAGAAGCCTATGACACGTTAGGTGATCCGCAAAAGAAAGCTCATTACGATCAGTTTGGTCATACCGATCCTAATCAAGGTTTCGGTGGCGGTGGTGACTTTGGTGGATTTGGTGATATTTTCGATATGTTCTTTGGTGGCGGTGGTGGTTCAAGGAGAAATCCTAATGCACCAAGACAAGGGGCAGACTTACAGTATACGATGACACTAGAGTTTAAAGAAGCTGTCTTTGGAAAAGAAACAGACATCGAAATCCCTCGGGAAGAAACGTGTGAAACGTGTTATGGTAGTGGTGCAAAACCTGGAACGAAGCCAGAAACTTGTTCGCACTGTAACGGCTCAGGGCAATTAAATGTTGAGCAAAACACACCTTTTGGTCGTGTAGTAAATAGACGAGTTTGTAATCATTGTGATGGCACAGGGAAATTTATTAAAGACAAATGTAAAACGTGTGGTGGCAAAGGGAAAGTCCGTAAACGTAAAAAAATTCACGTTAAAATCCCAGCTGGAATTGATAGTGGACAGCAAATTCGCTTATCTGGACAAGGTGAAGCAGGCGTAAATGGTGGACCACCAGGCGATCTGTATGTTGTCTTTAATGTGAAACCACATGAATTTTTTGAACGTGATGGTGATGATATCTATTGCGAAATGCCGATTACCTTTGTTCAGGCAACGTTAGGTGATGAAATAGAAGTTCCAACCCTTCAAGGGAAAATTAAATTAAAGGTACCTGCTGGAACACAAACTGGAACAAATTTTAGACTAAGAGGTAAAGGTGCTCCAAATGTAAGAGGGTATGGTCAAGGGGATCAACATATAAAGGTTCGTGTGATTACGCCTAAAAACCTTACTGACAGACAAAAAGAATTATTAAAGGAATTCGGAGATTTAGCAGGAAATCAAGCGCAAGATGAACAAAGTGAAAACTTCTTCTCGAAGGTGAAGCGAGCATTTAAGAGCTTTAATGACTAAATAATTTTTTTGTAATGGATATTTTAAAAGGTGGAGTGGTAATCGATGAAATGGTCAGAATTTAGTATTCATACAACGCAAGAGGCGGTTGAACCTGTTTGTAACATCTTGCATGAAGCAGGGGCAAGTGGGGTAGTTATTGAAGATCCCCAAGACCTTGTGAAGGATCGGGAAGATCATTTCGGAGAAATTTACCACCTCTCTCCTAATGATTATCCCGAAGAAGGTGTAATTATTAAAGCATACCTTCAAGTGAATAGCTTTTTAGGGGAAACTGTTGAAGGCATCAAAGATGCCATCAACGGTTTGCTCATTTATGGAATTGATATTGGTCATAACACCGTTAAAATTAGTGAAGTTAATGAAGAAGAATGGGCAACGGCTTGGAAAAAGTACTATAAGCCAGTTAAAGTATCTCAATATATTACAATTACCCCAACTTGGGAAGAATATCTTCCTAAGAGTGATGATGAATGTATTATTGAACTTGATCCTGGGATGGCATTTGGGACGGGGACCCATCCAACAACAGTACTCTGTATTCAAGCGATCGAAAAGAGGATAAAAGCCAAAGATCACGTAATTGATGTAGGCACTGGAACTGGTGTATTAAGTATTGCAGCAGCAAAGCTAGGTGCAGAGAAAGTATTAGCACTTGATTTAGATGCGGTCGCAGTTCAAAGTGCGACTATAAATGTGAAGCTGAATAAAGTTCAGGAAGTTGTTACAGTAAAGCAAAATAATTTGTTAGAGCAAATTACTGGAGAAGTAGATCTTGTTGTTGCTAATATACTAGCAGAAGTAATTGTAAGGTTTGTTGATCAGGCAAGAAACGCATTAAAAAATGGTGGGACATTTATAACTTCTGGAATTATTAGAGCTAAGAAGGAAGAAGTTCGGAGCTCTTTACTGGATCATGGATTTATCATTGAAGAAACACTTGAAATGGAAGATTGGGTAGCCTTTATTGCCCGTAATAATAAATAGCTATTATAGAATGCTAGAGGTATAAAGAGCATCTGCGGCAACGTAGCATTTGTCTAACCCAATGTGTGAATGCTCAAACTAGCTCATGACGGCAAAAATTATTGATATAATAAAAAATTTTACTTTTGGTGGTGGCATTTGTGCAAAGGTACTTCGTAGCTAACAATCAGCTAACTGAACTCAATTTTTCGATTACTGGCGAAGACGTAAAACATATTAGTAAAGTAATGAGAATGTCGCAAGGCGACCAACTTATTTGTATCAATGAGGACGGAATGATTGCCAAATGCGAAATTGTTCATATAGCAAATGATGAAGTTAGCGGGAAGGTTATTACATTATTGTCAGAGTATACGGAACTACCGGTAAAAGTTACAGTTGCGCAAGGCCTTCCAAAAGGTGATAAACTAGAGTTAATTGTCCAAAAAGGAACAGAGCTTGGAGCATATGCATTTATTCCTTTTCAGGCAACTCGTTCGATCGTAAAATGGGACGATAAAAAAGCGGAAAAGAAAATTGAGCGCCTCGCTAAAATTGCGAAAGAGGCTGCGGAACAATCGTACCGCAATATGATCCCTAAAGTATCAAATAGCTTATCTTTCAAGCATTTAGTGAAAGAAAGTGAGAACTATGATATTAAAATTGTTGCCTTTGAAGAACAAGCAAAGCTTGGTGAGATGAAACTGCTAGCTAAGACTCTGGGAGAGGCGAAGATTGGGGAGTCTATCTTAGTAGTAGTTGGCCCTGAAGGTGGCTTAACGCAAGAAGAAGTATTCGCCTTAGAGCAGGAAGGCTTTATTTCCTGTGCCTTTGGACCAAGAATTTTACGAACTGAGACTGCGCCTTTATATTTTTTAGGGGCAGTATCATATCATTTTGAGATGTTGAGGTGATGAGTATGCCGTCGGTTGCATTTCATACATTAGGATGTAAAGTTAACCACTATGAAACAGAAGCAATTTGGCAATTATTCCAACAAAACGGCTATGAAAAGAAAGAATTTGAAACGATAGCCGATGTTTATGTAATTAATACATGTACTGTAACAAATACAGGTGACAAGAAAAGTAGACAAATAATCCGCAGGGCGATTAGACGTAACCCTGATGCAGTAATTTGTGTTACGGGCTGTTATGCACAAACGTCTCCTGCTGAAATATTGGATATTCCAGGTGTTGATATCGTTGTAGGTACTCAAGATCGTACCAAAATGCTTGAATACATCGAACAATATAATGTTGAGCGAAAACCTATTAATGCTGTCGGAAATATCATGAAGACTCGAATTTATGAAGAACTAGATGTACCCACTTTTACAGATCGGACTCGTGCTTCGCTAAAAATTCAAGAAGGCTGCAACAACTTCTGTACTTTCTGTATTATTCCTTGGGCAAGGGGCCTCATGCGCTCTCGCGACCCTGTAGAAGTTATTAAACAAGCAAATCAACTTGTAGCAGCTGGCTATAAAGAAATCGTCCTTACAGGAATTCATACTGGTGGGTATGGTGAGGACATGAAAAATTATAGCTTTGCAAGTCTGTTAAGAGAATTAGAAAACGTACCAGGGCTGAAACGAATTCGGATTTCCTCGATTGAAGCTAGTCAAATATCAGATGAAGTTATTGAAGTAATAAACGACTCCGAAAAAATTGTTCGTCACTTGCATATTCCGCTGCAATCAGGGTCTGATACGGTTTTAAAGAGAATGCGTCGTAAATATACGATGGTCTACTTTGCTGAGCGACTAGAACGCTTAAAAGAAGCATTACCAGGACTAGCTGTAACAAGTGATGTTATTGTTGGCTTCCCAGGGGAGACAGACGAAGAATACCAAGAAACGTTCGACTTCATTGCTAAACATAAATTTTCAGAATTACATGTGTTCCCATATTCGAAGCGTACTGGTACACCTGCTGCTAGAATGGAAGATCAAGTCGATGAAGAGGTAAAAACGTTAAGAGTTCATAAGCTGATTGAACTTTCAAATCAACTTGCAAAAGAATATGCCTCGCAATTTGAAGGAGAAGTTCTAGATGTAATTCCTGAGGATCGTGATGACCAGGGAAATGGCTTTTTTATTGGTTACACAGATAACTATCTAAAGGTTAAATTTTTCGCTACTGAGGATATGATTGGTAAGTTAGTAAAAGTGAAAATTGCTCAAGCTGGCTATCCTGTCAATGTAGGCGAATTCGTTCGTGTTATTGAAGATGAAATACATGAAAAAGTAGTAAATAATTAATTCTAACTCCTAGCAGGAATTCTTGCTAGGAGTTTTTTTTGATAATCATCTTATCGCTATGGTGTTTGGTGATCCTTGGATAACTCGTCATAAATTAAGCCGGTCTTCCATGTAAACTAGTTATAAACTTTGAAAATATTGCTACAAATGGTAGGACTGCAAGTGAAGAGATTATGTTAAATATGGTCCCAGCATGCGCTAATTGTAAATTTGGAAGGGTTGTTAGGCTAGCGGAAACGGATCCTAACCAACCGATAAATGGGAAAAATACTAATACTCCAATTATGTTAAGCCAAATGTGAGCAAAAGCAACAAGTTTAGCTGGTCTACTAGCGCCAACACTTGCTAAGAATGCAGTTAAACAAGTTCCAATGTTTGCACCTAAGATAATCCCAATTCCAGCTGGTAAAGCTAAAACTTGATCATTCATAAACCCCATTGCAATTGCTGTTGTCGCAGTACTAGATTGGATTAGAGCAGAGAGTGCAGCACCTACTCCTATGGCAATTAAATTATGTTCATTTGTTAGCTGTAAAAAGTTATATGCACTTGGTATTGAAGCAATTGGATAAGCTAGCTTTTCTAAACCTTGCATAGCAACAAAAATACAACCAAGACCAAAGGAAGCGCACCCTAGACAATAGGCAATATGTTTTCTAGAGTTTAATAATATGACGCCGAGTATTAATAACGGAAACACGGCAGAAGTAATATTAAAGGCGATAATCTCAGTTGTGAAACAAGTACCAATATTTGTTCCGAGAATAACACCAATCGATTGTTTAAAGGTTAAATAACCAGCAGCAACTAAACCTACTGTCATAACCATGACGGCAGAACTACTTTGTAATATGGCTGTTACTAGTGTTCCGACTAACATCCCCTTAAAAGGGGAACTGGTCATCTTCATAAGAGTCATTTTTAAACGATCTTCCGATAAATTTACTAAACCGGTTCTCATTACAGTCATACCAAAGAGAAAAATTGTAATATAAACAGCAAATAACGAAAATAACTCTCCCATGTTGAAATTCACCTCACTATCATTTGTATGGACGAGAGAGTACAAGCATGACTAAATTAACAAACATTCTTAAATATTTTTTTCTGAAAGTAAATGAATTTCAAAATTCATTATTTTCGCTATTAAGTTCTAAATGTAATTGCGTAGAAACCATTCGTATTTAGATTGATATAGCTACTTAAGGTGATTATGAAATTCACTCAAGTAAAACCATTTTAATTTAGGGAATAATCACTCGTTTTTTCACGAATTATGGAAATACAATAAAAAAAGTTGACCTTAAAAAGTCGTTATATTATAATCTTTAAAGACATGTTTTTTTACTATCGTTAAATAGCGATTATTTTTACTAGTATATAGCTCTAAATACAGAGTTGCTAAGCAAAACATGTTTTCATTGGTTGTTTCGGAGGGAGGGAAATTAAAGATGGCAGAGACTCGTGTTCGCAAAAATGAATCGATTGACGCTGCTCTTCGTCGCTTCAAAAAGTCAATATCTAGAGAAGGTACTTTGGCTGAAGTGAAAAAGCGTAAGCACTATGAAAAGCCTAGTGTAAAACGCAAGAAAAAGTCAGAGGCAGCAAGGAAGCGTAAGTTCTAATAAGAGAGGGTGTTGGATTTGAATCTTCTTGATCGTTTAACTGTTGATATGAAGGAAGCGATGAAGAATAAGGAAAAGCAAAGGCTCTCTGTTATTCGTATGGTTAAATCAGCTTTACAAAACGAAGCGATTAAACTTAAGAAAGAACTTACAGAAGACGAAGCACTCACTGTTCTTAATCGCGAGCTTAAACAACGCAAAGATTCCCTCCATGAGTTTGAAAAGGCTGATCGTGAAGATTTAGCTGAAAAAGTACGAGATGAAGTCGTTATTTTAAAAGCTTACATGCCAGAACAATTAACTGAAGAAGAGCTTGCAGAAATTGTGAAACAGACAATTCAAGAAGTTGGAGCTTCCTCTAAGGCTGATTTGGGTAAGGTAATGGGCGCAATTCAACCAAAAGTTAAAGGTAAAGCTGATGGTTCAATTGTTAATCGACTAGTACAACAATTTTTAACATAAATAAAACAACGTCTTGTCTTATGCAAGGCGTTTTTTATGTTTTTTTGCGAATGCTAAAAAGATAATCTTGAGTATCGCTTTGGATATCTTTACTTTGATTGACTTTACTTTTCATATAAAGTAAGCAACTTTTAAATTTTTTTATTTATTTTTAAAAATGTGGGAACTTTCCTATACTATTAACGTATATGAACTGTAGTGTATTTTCATTTAAAAGTTTCCTTAGAAAGGAGGATGGAAGTGTCTAAATCAATTATAAGAAAATTTATTTTTCTTTCACTTATTTTTTGTGGGGTCGTAGTTTGGATGTCACAACCACCAGTGCACAGCCAATCGACCAATGAAGTCGTTTACTTTATTCCAGTTGAACAAGCGGTCGAGCGTGGCCTAGAAGCCTTTTTAAGGCGTGCGCTTAATACTGCAGTAGAAGAAGGGGCAACTCATATTGTCCTTGAAATAGATACACCTGGGGGATTAGTAGACGCAGCTACAGAAATTGCCTACTTAATTCGAAACACCGAAGTTCCGATTACCGCATTTGTCACTGGTAAAGCTTGGTCAGCTGGAGCTTACATAGCTCTAAATGCTGATCAAATTGTCATGGCGCCTGGAACGACTATGGGTTCCGCTGCAGTTATTGATGGTGCTGGCAATGCTGCCGAGGACAAGATGCAGTCAGCATGGCTTGCGACACTCGAAGAGGCTGCAAAGCTTAATGATCGAGATCCAATTTATGCGAGAGCAATGGCAGATACTAGTGTTAATCTCCCAGGATTAGGAGCTGGAGAGGGCAAACTATTAACTTTAACTTCAAGTGATGCGATTAAAGTAGGGTATGCTGAAGCTATTGCAGCGGACCGTGATCAATTGTTAACATTTTTGGGAGCTGAAAATGCCGTAATAAAAGATTTAGAAGTGAGCTTTGCTGAAAAAATTGCTCGGTTTGTAACACATCCTGTAATCATTCCGATCTTACTTTCGATCGGGAGCTTAGGTTTAGTTTTAGAATTGTATTCGCCGGGGTTTGGTATACCAGGAATTATGGGGCTTTCAGCATTGTTTTTATTCTTTTTCGGTCATTTAGTGGCCGGATTTGCAGGATTCGAAGTGTTGATTTTATTTGTTGCGGGTATTGTTTTGATCATTGTCGAAATCTTTTTCCCGGGCTTTGGTATATTTGGTATCCTAGGAATTGTCGCAATTATTGGTAGCATGGTTCTAGCTTCGTATTCAACTGTCAATATTTTGCTGTCGATTTTAATAGCTGTTGTCGTTACAGTTGTCGTTTCTGTATTCTTCTTTAAGTATTTTGGCTATAGAGGCCCATTAAAGAAAATGATACTTACGTATGCAACAACGTCAGAGCAAGGATATGTATCTAATCCGACAAGGCAAGAACTTGTAGGTAAGGTAGGCTACGCTTCAACAGTGTTAAGACCTTCAGGGACAGTCATCTTTGATGATGAACGACTAGAAGTTATCTCAGAAGGTGGATTTATCTCACAAGGGAAAAAAGTTAAAATTGTTGCAACTCAAGGGTCTAGAATTGTAGTTCGTGAAGTTGAAGATCAGTCATAGTTTTTATTTAACTTATGGATAACATTTGCAATGTTCCAATGTTTATGGGTATCTTTAGTAGTGTAGATAAATTTTTAATATATTAAGGAGGAAATAAAAAATGCCACAAGAAATCTTTTTACTCATTATTGTAGGTTTATTTATTATTGGTTTTGCGGTGCTATTTACGTTTGTACCAGTGATGCTTTGGATTTCTGCATTAGCTGCAGGAGTTCGTGTTGGAATTTTCACATTAGTAGGGATGAGACTTCGTCGTGTAATTCCTGCTCGTGTTGTAAATCCATTAATTAAAGCTGTTAAGGCAGGTCTAGAACTTAACATTAACCAGCTTGAAGGCCATTACTTAGCTGGGGGTAATGTTGACCGTGTCGTTAATGCATTAATTGCAGCGCAACGCGCAAACATTGATTTAAGCTTTGAGCGTGCGGCTGCGATTGACCTTGCTGGTCGTGACGTATTAGAAGCTGTGCAGATGAGTGTTAACCCAAAAGTCATCGAAACACCGTTTATTGCTGGTGTAGCGATGGATGGTATTGAAGTAAAAGCAAAGGCTCGTATTACTGTCCGTGCTAACATTGACCGCTTAGTTGGGGGTGCTGGTGAAGATACAGTAATTGCCCGTGTAGGTGAGGGGATTGTTTCGACAATCGGTTCAGCGAATAGCCATAAAAAAGTATTAGAAAATCCAGATTTAATTTCGCAAACAGTTCTAGCGAAAGGCTTAGATGCTGGTACTGCATTTGAAATCCTATCGATTGATATTGCCGATATTGATATCGGTAAAAATATTGGTGCCGAGCTTCAAACTGACCAAGCAGAAGCTGATAAGAAGATTGCTCAAGCGAAAGCGGAAGAGCGCCGTGCGATGGCTGTAGCAACAGAACAAGAGATGAAGGCAAGAGTAGAAGAAATGAGAGCGAAGGTTGTTGAAAGTGAAGCGGAAGTACCACTTGCGATGGCTGAAGCTCTACGTTCAGGGAAACTTGGTGTAATGGATTACATGAACATCCAAAATATTATGGCTGATACTGATATGAGAGATTCTATTAGTAAAGCTACTGATGATGATAAGAAGAAATAATGTGTAACAGTAAGCCTTGAAAATTCTTAGCGACCGTCAATTATTAGGACCTTGCAAGTTTTTCAAATAAAGGAAGAAAGTATATACTTTTTGACTTTTAAAGTTGGCTAGCATCGCGCCCAGTCCTTCGAACCAAAGTTATTTGTCAAACATTTATTAGTTCGTTTAAGCAGGGCGCTCATGCTTATCAACATTAGAAAGGAGGAGGAAAATGGAACAACTCCTTGAATTTTTATTTAGCAATCCTTTTTTTCTTATAATAATCATTGGGGCTATTGCGAGCTACTTAAAGAGAGGAAAAGAGCAGGAAACACAGGAAACGCGAAAGACATCTCGACCTCCGCTTAAAGAAGAGCAGCAACGCAATGAAGTAGATTGGCGAGAAATCTTTCGCCAAGAAGACGAAACTACCCCCACGCCAGTAAGGGATAGGGAGCGGTATAGTACTACAGCTACGAAGCAGCAAACAATCTCGATAGAAGCTAATCGAAGTAACGAGCTATTAGAGCATTATGAAAAAGCGAAACGTAAGAAAGAAGTTAAGAAAAGAAATGAGCTTGTTACAAAAAACTCTCCTATTTATAAAGATGATCTAACAGTAACTAATAAAATCAACTTAAACTTCGCCAATGTTACAAGCGAAGAGGCTGTAAAAGGGGTCATCTGGTCAGAGGTATTAGGGAAGCCAAGATCAAAAGGATCTTATCGCCCATCATTAAATACAAGAAGAAAACAAGGTTAAGCTGATGCTTAACCTTGTTTTTTTGCATTTGTGGATCATAAAAACTACGTTGGCTAATTTATTTTCTGGAAATATTTGTTCATAATTTCTCATGCTGCAAAAAGAATGTTGGAAACTTGTGGAGGAAAGTATTAGTTTGAGAATTGAAAAAAGAGTGATACCGATACACTTTGAAACATAAAAATGATATGAAAGGGGGTTCGTTTCATTATGAGGAAGATAAACAAGATGGTCAGAAAATGGATGACAGATAAAATGGAACTTCCTGCAGATGTTTTGATGGATCTTCCAAGAATTACAATGATCGGTCAACTTCACATTTACATAGAAAATCATCGTGGTGTCCTAAAGTTTTCTAATCAAGAATTGCGTTTGCTTTTGGAACAAGGGCAGCTATTGATTAGGGGTAATCACTTTATTATTAAAACGATACTACCAGAAGAACTTCTCTTAGAAGGTGTTATTGATCAAGTCGTTTACATAAATGAAAGTCCGCAGAAAAAAAGGTAATTAGGAGTGGAGAGCGAATGAAGAATACATGGACAAACAGATTTTCAGGCTTTACCAGAATAAAAATTGTTGGAAAATATACAGAATTATTTTTAAACAGGTGCATACGCGAAAATATCTCGATTTGGCATATCCGCAGAGTTGGAGAGGAGACGATTATTTGTTATATTTCCTTAACAGATGTAAAGCGAATACGTCCGGTTGTAAGAGAGACGAAGGTTAAAATTTATTTTATTGAAAGAAAAGGACTACCTTTTTTTATTCAGAAGATGATTTCCCGAGTTGGTTTTGTTGGTGGATTAGTAAGCTTTATTTTTATTTTATTTATTTTATCAAACATGGTTTGGAACATTTCTATAGAAGGAGCATCACCAAAAGTAGAGCATCAATTATCTCAAGCAGTTAAGGAATTAGGAATTAAGAAAGGGAAGTTTCATTTTTTGCTGCCTAGTGTTGAAGAGATTCAAATGAAAGTAACATCTGAAATTGAAGAAGCGACATGGATTGGTGTAACTCTAAATGGGACGACCTACCATTTTAATGTCGTTGAACAAACATTTCCAAAAAAGCAAGAGCCGGTTCCACCGAGGCATTTAGTTGCTAAGAAAAAAGCAATTATCTATGATATATTCGTGGAACAGGGGCAAGGGAAAGTTGCACCAAACGATTTTGTTGAGAAAGGTGCAATGTTAATTAGTGGTTTCATTGGGAAGGAAGGCAGGATGGAGATATCACCCGCAAAAGGGAAAATATTTGGCGAAGTTTGGTACAAGTCTAACGTATCAGTTCCGTTAGTCAGTGAATTAGCGACACTGACAGGTGAGAAAAAAGCAAATTATTCAATATCTGTCATTAATGTAGCGATCCCAATTTGGGGTTTTGGAAAACCTGACTTTACAGAATATGAAGTAAATGAATACAGTAGTAGCTTGAAATTTTTAAAATGGGAAATCCCAATTAAATATAACCGCAAATTTTTCTTCGAAAAGGAAACACTAATACAAGAATATACTAAAGAAGAGGCTATTGCTGTAGCAACGCTAATGGCCAGAGAAGAATTATTGAAGAAATTAGATGAGGGTTCAGTGATAAAAGGGGAAAAAGTTTTGCATGAAGCAATTGAGAATGATAAAGTTAAACTAATGATACACTACCAAGTAATAGAAGATATAGCGATATCACAACCAATCATTCAAGGGGATTGAGAATATTGTCAGAAAAGCTTATTGATCTAAAACTAGAGAATGCAAATGAAGCTCAAAATTTGTTTGGACCAAATGATGTCCATTTAAAAAGAATGGAAGAAAAGCTTAATGTCTCAATTGTAACTAGAGGTGAAAAAATCTTAGTTACTGGTGAAGAACCGCAAATATTAATCGTTGTTGATGTAATTGACGCTTTGCTTGTCTTAATACGCAAAGGAACTCAGATATCTGAACGAGACATAATTTATGCTGTTCAGTTAGCCGAGCGAGGGATGCTTGAAGAACTGCTTGAGCTTTATCAAGAGAAAATCGCCATGAATGTAAAAGGGAAACCGATTTTAGTAAAAACGTTGGGGCAGCGTCATTATGTTTCCTCGATTAGAAAACGAGATATTGTTTTTGGGATTGGTCCCGCCGGTACTGGTAAAACATATTTAGCAGTCGTCATGGCTGTAACAGCTTTAAAAGATGGTCATGTAAAACGGATCGTCCTAACGAGACCTGCAGTTGAGGCAGGTGAAAGCTTAGGTTTTTTACCAGGAGACTTAAAAGAAAAGGTAGACCCGTACTTAAGACCGTTATATGATGCAATGCACGATGTACTAGGTGTTGAACAAACGCTTAGGCTGATGGAGCGTGGAACAATTGAGGTCGCACCTTTAGCGTACATGAGGGGAAGAACGTTAGATGACTCATTCGTTATCTTAGATGAAGCACAAAATACGACATCAGAACAAATTAAAATGTTCTTGACTCGACTAGGGTTCGGTTCCAAAATGGTAATAACTGGGGATCTTACCCAAATCGACTTGCCAAAAGGAAAAAAATCCGGACTAAGAACAGCACTTGAAGTGTTAGAAAGCGTTCATGGAATCGATTTTATCCACCTTCAGGCTGCAGATGTCGTTCGTCATACGTTAGTACAAAAGGTCATTAATGCTTATGAAAAGACAGAACATGAAGGCTCATAAAATTCAAATTAATTGTTTTCCTTACAAAATGTTACAAAAAACAGTAATGATCTTGTAACCTTCTCACAAATTTAATATTGTATAATAAAATTGAGAATTAACATATTGTTGTTAATTCTCGATTTTGTAATTATGGACCTAATTAAAACATTATCTAGTTCTGGTTTATTATGTTAGCATTTAAATAGGGCGCCGACGATACTTTAGAAGAGGTGAGGATATGGGGAAAAGGGCACCAATTGATCAACAAAAATGGTGGAAAAGCTTAAAAGACCATCGTTACATAAGAATAATATTATATGTTATTTTAGGTATCATGATGTACTTATCGATGTTAAGTAACGTTATTCCTAACACACTTAACGTTTCATTAGGATCTGTTGCTGAACAAGATATTCGTGCGCCGATTACAATCGAAAATAAACCTGCTACTGAGGAAAAGAAAAGACAGGCGGCAGAAGCTGTCGGTCCACAGTATACGAATAAAAAGGATTTCGAGGAAAAACAAGCTAAAAAGATAGACGATATTTTTAATTTAATTAATATGATCAATGATGAAGCAGACCAAAAATATAATGCAGCTATCAACGAAATTAAAGAACAGTCTTTTGAGACAGAGGAAGAACTCCAGCTGAAATTAAGTGAGGTACAAGCTGTCCCACTCCAAGATAAGCTAGAGCAATTACGATCAATTATCTCAAATCAAACGAGTGATGACTTGTCAGATGAGACTTTAAATACATTTTTAGAAGTTGATAAGTCTGAATTAAAAATTGCCAAAGAAATAACGTTGGATGCAATTCGAACAGTCATGAGAGGCGAAATACGCCTTAATGATGTAGGTGAGGCAAAAGATCTCGTTGAGAAAAGTATTTCAAAATCTTCGGTTAGTGATCACAGATTATATCAAGCAATGATTGAAATTGCTCGTTTTGCTATTACAGCGAATTATATTAATGATAATGAGGCGACTGAACTCGCAAAACAAGCGGCTAGAGACGCGGTCGAACCGATAATGATACGTGAAGGGCAGCTGATCGTTGAGGAAGGAGAACTAATTACCTCAGCAGTTTACGGTCAAATTTATCTTTTGGGGCTTCATGAAGACCATGTGAACATTTTACCTTTTATTGGCTTAGCTATTCTAGTAATTATACTAGTTTCGATGCTAGCATATTATTTCAGTGATGCTAAAACATCGCTTCAAAACAATAATAGTCATCTGTTAATGTATGTGCTTATTTTCCTTGTAACAGTACTTATTATGAAGATTACGAGTTATACTCACAATTTGAACTTACAAGGTATAACGCTTATTGCTCCTGTAGCAGTTGGATCAATGTTAATGACAATGCTTATCCACCAACGGGTAGCACTATTTACAAGTATGATTTTTTCGATTATTGCTAGTATTATCTTTAACGCAGAATCGGCTGGTGTTTTAAATTTCACTTTAGGAATTTATGTGTTTTTCAGTTCAGTTTCGGGAGTTTTCTTCTTAAGTAAATCAAATCGTGTCTCAAGGATATTACAAGCTGGTATTTTCGTATCCGCAATTAATATTAGTACAATTGTGGCATTACTAATGTTAAAGAATGCCCAATTTGGTTGGATCGAGATCGGAACTAATATTGGCTTTGCACTTCTTTCGGGCTTCTTGGCAGCAGTATTAACAATAGGTTTATTGCCGTTTTTTGAAGCTGGATTTGGTATTTTATCATCAATGAAGCTAATCGAATTATCTAATCCGAATCACCCGTTATTACGTAAAATATTAGTTGAAACACCCGGGACATATCATCATAGTGTCGTTGTAGCAAATTTAGCAGAATCGGCATGTGAAGCAATAGGTGCAAATGGGTTACTAGCTAGAGTGGGATCTTATTATCATGATTTAGGGAAAACAAAGCGCCCGCACTTTTTTATAGAAAACCAAATGAGGATGGAAAATCCGCATGATAAGCTATCACCACAACTTAGCAAAACAATTATAATCTCACATCCATATGACGGTGCTGAAATGCTTAGGAATTATAAAATGCCAAAGGAAATTATTGATATTGCCGAGCAGCATCATGGGACAAGTCTTTTAAAGTATTTTTATCATAAAGCAAATCAAGATGCTGAAAAACAAATCTCTGAAAAAGAATTCCGTTATCCAGGTCCTAAAGCACAATCAATAGAGTCTGCAGTTGTTGGGATTTCTGATTGTGTTGAGGCTGCAGTCCGATCAATGGCTAAGCCTACTCCGGAAAAAATTGAAATGTTAGTGAAAAAAATAATTACAGATCGTCTTGAAGATGGTCAGTTTGATGAGTGTGATTTAACATTAAAGCAATTAAATACGGTTGCTACGTCTATTTGTGAAACATTAAAAGGTACGTTTCATTCAAGGATTGAGTACCCAGAAGATGTGAAAGAGAAGGGAGAAAAAGCTAGTGAGCATTAATATTGAGCTTCATGATGAGACAAATGAACTTTCAGAGGAGCAAGTAAAGCTAGTAGAAACGATTATTACCTTTGCTGCAGCCGAGGAAAATGTTCCAAAAGGTACAGAGGTTTCAATTACCTTTGTAGACGATGAGGCAATTCGACAGATTAATAAGGAGTACCGTAATAAAGATTCTGTAACAGATGTTATCTCATTTGCTTTAAATGACGATGAAAGTGATTTGTTTGACAAAAACATTCCTAATCTGCTAGGGGACATCATCGTATCTTACCCACGAGCCGTTTTCCAAGCAAAAGAGTATGGGCACACAATAAATCGCGAACTTGGCTTTTTAGTAGTCCATGGCTTTTTACACCTATTGGGTTATGATCATATGAATGATCAAGAAGAAAAAGTGATGTTTAAACGTCAAGAGGAATTATTTGAGGCTTATGGACTTCAAAAATAGTTATGATCGCTATTGGAAGAGATTTACTTGTAGTTTTATTTATGCGTGGTCTGGACTAAAACATGCGATACGTAACGAACAAAATATGAAAATACATCTCTTTATTGCTATAATGATGATTAGTTTAGCTTATGTACTTGAAATACATCGAGTAGAAAAAATAATTTTATTATTAGTAATTGGAATTGTCATTTCCTTAGAGGTGTTAAATACTGCAATTGAGCGGGTAGTAGACCTTGTCACCAAAGAATATCACCCAATGGCTAAAGTAGCTAAAGACGTCTCTGCTGGTGCAGTTTTCATATTTAGTATTTTTGCAGTTTTAATTGGGATTTTAATCTTTTATCAACCAATCTTAGAGATTGTGAAAACAATACTGTAATTTTTAGGTAAAAACTATATCTATTTTGGCTTTTCTAATAGGAATTCGTTATACTAACGAATGAGAGGGGTGACTTCTCATGTGGAGAACGTTTCAAAAAAATATTATCGTTGGTTTTATTACACTATTACCGGCTATAGTAACTATCTATGTCATTCAATTACTATTTTCTATTATTGATCGCTTTTTAGGGCAATTTTTATCAGACATCTTAAAAGCAGTTAGGATCATAACCATTGATAAAGATACAATTTATTTTTTAGGAGTATACACCCCGTTTTCCGAACGTATTGTTGGGATTGGTTTTGTTCTAACAATCTTGATTATCGCCGTCATTGGTTCGCTGCGAAGAAAAGAGAAAAAGCAGTATATGTTTGACCGTGTTGATCACTTCTTTCGTAAAATACCGTTGGCCAACTATATTTATTCTTCGGTAGAACAAATGATCAATGCTTTTACACAAGAACGTTCATCATTTAAGAAAGTAGTAATGATTGAATATCCGCGTAAAGGTGTTTATACACTTGGGTTTTTAACTGGAGAATCAAAAGGGGAGGTTCATAGGCGAACGAATAAAAAGTGTATTAATATATTTCTACCAACAACTCCTAATCCTACCTCAGGTTGGTTGGCTTTAGTTCCAGAGGAAGACGTAACTATATTAGATATGTCAGTTGAACAGGGACTGAAATTTATTATATCCGGTGGTGTTGTTGTGCCACCAGATCGTGCTTCGCTGTTACTTGATGACAAGCAGCTTGAAGAACAACTTTTTGGGAACGAACTGGTAGTGAAGGTTAACAGCAGAAAGGAAGAGTAACAATGGATAGGACACATCTAATAGAAGAAGCAAAAATTGCAAGAGAAAAAGCTTATGTTCCGTATTCTAAATTTAGTGTCGGGGCAGCATTGCTTACGACGAGCGGGAAAATATATCATGGCTGCAATATTGAAAATGCTGCGTACAGTATGTGTAACTGTGCTGAACGAACAGCGCTTTTTAAGGCTTATTCTGAGGGAGATAAACAGTTTGATACATTATGTGTTGTTGCAGACACAAAACGTCCTGTGCCTCCTTGTGGAGCGTGTAGACAAGTAATTGCAGAACTTTGCCCTGCTGATATGAAAGTGATCTTAACGAACCTACAAGGTGATGTTGAAGAAACAACAGTTGAAAGATTATTACCAGGAGCTTTTTCACCGGAGGATCTACATGAATAAATCAAAATTTAAGTCAGGTTTCGTTTCTATTATAGGAAGACCAAATGTTGGGAAATCAACATTATTGAATAATGTTATTGGCCAAAAAATTGCAATTATGAGCGATAAGCCACAAACGACTAGAAACAAAGTACAAGGTGTTTATACTGAAAATGATGCCCAAATCATTTTTATTGACACCCCGGGAATACATAAACCAAAGCATAAGTTAGGTGACTTTATGATGAAGGTTGCCTACCAAACATTAAGAGAAGTTGATCTCATTTTATTTGTTGTCGATGCTAAAGAAGGTTTTGGCGCTGGTGACCAAATGATTATTGAGCAGCTACAAACAGTAAAAACACCAGTGTTTTTAGTCATTAATAAAATTGATTTAATTCACCCAGATCAACTTTTTAAATTTATTGATGAATATCGAGTGAAATATAATTTTGCAGAAATTATTCCTGTTTCAGCATTACAAGGTAATAACGTAAATACGTTAAAAGAACAAATTATTCAGAACTTAAATGAAGGACCTCAGTACTATCCAGCAGACCAGGTGACAGACCATCCTGAACGTTTTATTGTATCAGAACTCATTCGTGAGAAGGTTCTTCATTTAACAAGAGAAGAAATTCCACATTCAATTGCCGTAGGGATTGAGCAAATGAAACAACGTGAAGGTGGAACGGTTTATGTAGGTGCTACGATCATTGTTGAAAGGAGTTCGCAAAAAGGGATTATTATAGGTAAACAAGGGGCAATGCTTAGAGAAATTGGCAAACGAGCTAGAGGAGATATTGAAGTATTGCTTGGATCGAAAATATTCCTCGAACTTTGGGTGAAAGTCCAAAAAGATTGGCGAAATAAACCTGGATTTCTAAGGGATTTTGGCTTTAGAGAAGATGAGTATTAAAAAAGCGAAAAAATAAAAGACAATGGCTTTTTTCGGCCATTGTCTTTTGTTTTAAAAATAAGATAAAATGTAATTAGTTAGTTTTGATAAATAATTAATAAATATAGCAGTACCCTCCATTTATAATATACACAAATAAAATTAGTAATTTTTCCTTAACATGTTTTTCGCAAATAAGGTCACTCTAATTGTTATAGCGAGGTCTAGGATAGCTTTTATAAAAACTAAAATGTTGATAGAAAAGTTAACAGACAGTAATGGAATTCAGTTTCTCGAAAAAAAGAAAGGGTGGATTGTCTTATGTTAGATTTTTCCTGGAAGGTATTTTCGATGACAGGTAACGTCGACACTTACTTAATTTTAAAGGAAATTGAAAGAGACACTACGCAACCGATAGAGGAGTTTACAGAGAAGCTAGATGAAATAGACACTCCTACAAATTGATCTTGTTTGCTATCCTTATATAGCGCGGTGATCAACAAATGTTACAAAGAGTAGAGGGAATTGTTATTCGCACAACTGATTATGGTGAGGCGAATAAAATATTAACATTGTATACTAGAGAATTAGGGAAAATTGGAATGATGGCTCGTGGTGCAAAGCGACCAAAGAGCCGTCTATCTTCAATTTCCCAGCTTTTTACCCATGGGCAATTTGTTTTTCAAAAGACTTCGGGATTGGGTGTTTTAAATCAGGGAGAGATGATAAAATCGTTTCGTGACCTGCGAAGTGATATTTTTTTAACAGCTTATGGGGCTTACATTGTTGAACTTTTGGATAAATTAACTGATCAAAATGACATAAATCCATATCTATATGAACTTCTTTTTCAAACATTAAACTATATGGATGAAGGTTATGATTATGAAATATTAACAAGAATATTCGAAATTAAGATGTTAAAGATTGCAGGTATTGGTTTACAAGTTGATGGCTGTTGTCATTGTGGCACCACTGAGGGAGAATTTTCTTTTTCAGTTAAGGAAGGCGGATTTCTTTGTCACCGTTGTTTACATGTCGATGAAAGAACAATAAAAATAAATTCCGGTACAGCAAAGCTAATTCGTTTATTTTATTATTTTGATTTAAATCGATTAGGATCAATTTCAGTTAAACAAGAAACAAAAGAACAGTTGAAACAAGTTGTAGAAGCTTATTACAATGAACATTCGGGATTATACCTGAAAAGTAAACGATTTCTGAGTCAATTAGATAAAATGGGCTTTGAATAACCTTAATCAAGATACTTCAATTTAGAAGGTATCTTTTTTAAATTATCTAAAAAGAATATTTTTCCAATTTCAATGAATATCATAATTCATTAATTTCGCTACTAAATTTAGTATGATATAGCTCGATTAAGGTAATTATGAAATTCACTCATTTAAAAGGTATGTTTTTTAAAATTCGTCAGTTAATTACAAGAAGTAATCTTTGAAATTCATTTATTATAGTATATAATTATCCAAAAAGCATAACACATTTGATTAGAGTAAACACCATTACATAAACCTATCGGTTACTAAGAAATAAGTAAGTATATTTTAAAAGCTTTACGTTTAATTGTGTTATGGAGGCGGTGAGAAAAATCGAACTAAATACAAGGCAAGAGCTTATTTTACAAATCGTAAAAGATAATGGGCCAATAACGGGAGAACAAATTGCAGAACGGTTATCACTAACTAGGGCAACATTACGCCCTGATTTAGCGATCTTAACGATGTCGGGTTTTTTGGATGCTCGTCCAAGAGTAGGATATTTTTATACTGGGAAGAGTGGTAGTAGGCAGTTAACGGAAAGATTAACGAAAATAACAGTGCAGCAATACCAATCTATTCCTGTTGTAGTCACTGATTCTTCATCTGTTTATGATGCCATTTGTACAATGTTTTTGGAAGATATCGGGACTTTATTTGTAGTTGATCAGAATTCTTCTTTGGTTGGAGTATTATCAAGGAAGGATCTATTAAGAGCGAGTATTGGTAAACAAATGCTTGAAACAATACCTGTAAGTATTATTATGACGAGAATGCCAAATATAACGATTTGTTTTAAAGATGACTTAATCATTGATGTCGCGAAAAAGCTCATCGAAAAGCAAATTGATGCCCTGCCAGTAGTGAAAAGTGATAATAGTGGGAGATATGAGGTTGTTGGGAGAATTACGAAAACAAATATTACGAAAGCGATTGTAGATCTAGCAAATGATGAGCTTGTTTAGAAAAATAAGTTTTTTATTTAAAATGGGTCTAGTTTTTAAGAGGAGATATTATGTCAGGTTTTAATTTATTTTTTCATGGAAGAGTAAATTAAAATTTGAAGATGGAGGTAAGAATGCAAATTATCAATCATCCAATTGTCTATGTAGTTTCTGATTCCGTTGGTGAAACAGCAGAATTAGTCGTTAAAGCAGCAGCTAGTCAGTTTAATCATTCAAATATAGATATCAGAAGAATTCCTTATGTGGAAGATAAGGAAACAATTGAGGAAGTAGTGATATTAGCCCAAGAAGTAAATGCAATTATTGCATTTACGCTAGTAGTGCCGGATACAAAACAATATTTGCTTGATCAAGCTGAGAAGGCTGGAGTTACAACAGTTGATATTATCGGTCCGATGATGAATACACTGCAAGTTTTAACAAATAAAGAACCAAGGTATGAACCAGGGTTAGTGCATAAATTAGATGAAGATTATTTTAGAAAAGTTGAAGCGATTGAATTTGCGGTTAAGTACGATGATGGTCGTGATCCACGAGGGATTATGAGGGCTGATGTTGTGCTAGTGGGTGTTTCTAGAACTTCAAAAACTCCACTATCTCAATATCTGGCACATAAGCGGTTAAAAGTAGCAAATGTTCCACTCGTTCCTGAGGTAGGACCACCGCCAGAACTTTTTTCGATCTCACCAAAAAAATGCGTAGGTCTAACAATTAGTCCGGAAAAATTGAATGATATTCGTGCTGAACGATTAATAGCACTTGGTTTAAAAGCGGAAGCTAACTATGCCAATATGGAGAGAATAAAGCTAGAACTTGAATACGCAGAGAAGATTATGAATAGAATTGGCTGCCCAGTCATTAATGTGTCGAATAAAGCTGTAGAAGAAACAGCTAATTTAATATGGAATATGTTTAACGGAAAATAAAATGAGTTACAGCATAAAGTGGACAAAGCTTTGTGCTTTTTTTTTTTTTTTTTTTGTATGAAAAAAGTATTAGATCATTAACTATTACCTTTAAAATGAGAGTTAAAATTTTTTATTAAAGTTCGATAGATTCCCTTTCTCTTTGCTCTAAAATTCGTTAGAGTTTTACAGCAAAGAGAAAGGGAATGTGGGGAATTTTTAAAGGCAGGGTTTGCCACCATACGGGGAGAAGTCGGTTGTTATTTTTGAATAAAAATAATTTTTTTTTAAAAATATGGCTAGAATGGTAAATTTGGCTTATAATGAAATATTGTGATCAAAATTTATGCATAATTTTGTATTGGAACAAATAAATTAAAAAAGTCAAGATATAATTTAATTTTTTTGGTAATGATAGTAAGGAAGTTAAAGAAGGACCTCTTTACTTGGTTCTAACTACAATCATTAATCTTATTAAAAGAGTGCATCGACGTAATGATATTTTGCGGGAGGAAAGTCTTAGTCTTTCTGATACTTTAACGCTTCAACAAATCCGCAACTTTCTTAAATTACAAAAAAGAAGGATTTCTTTAGGAGATGTAGAATAGTCAATTATGAGTAATTATGAACAAACAGTTTATGTTGATGCTGACGCATGTCCAGTAAAAGACGAGATCGAAGAGCTTTGTCGAAAATATAAGAAAAAAGTAGTCTTTGTTGCATCTTATGCACACTCACTGCAACGGCAGGAAGATTCGATCATAGTGATGGTCGATTCTCGTATGGAAGAAGTAGATCTTTATATCGTTAATCATTGTAAGCGTGGTGATATAGTTGTAACTCAGGACCATGGTTTGGCCTCTTTGTTATTACCAAAGGGAATAATAGTTATCTCACCAAGAGGAAAGCAATTTTTAAATGAGACGATCGAAGAGCTATTACTCGCAAGATATTTAGGAAAGATGCAAAGAAAAGCTGGATTGAAAACAAAAGGGCCTAATAAGTTTACAAATGAAGATATTATAAAATTTATTAAGCAATTTGAAAATATTTTGTCTAACAAAGAAGGATTTTAGCAAAATAACTCGAATTAATATACTCCGACCTCTAAAATGAGGGAGTGAGAATGGTGTGAATATCATGGGTAGTAGAATTTCTGAAGAAAAAATCGAAAAGATAAGAAATTCTGTAGACATTGTTGATGTCATTGGTGAATATGTTCAATTAAAGAAACAGGGACGAAACTTAATCGGTTTATGTCCGTTTCATGGCGAAAACACACCTAGTTTTTCTGTATCACCTGAAAAACAGTTATACCACTGTTTTGGTTGTGGTGCAGGTGGTAATGCTTTTTCATTCATAATGGCAATTGAGGGGTATGAGTTTTTAGACTCGGTAAAACATTTAGCAACCCGTACGAATATTGACTTGCCTGAATTAGAAAAATCAGAAACTACAAATGCCAATAGCGAATTAACAGCAATGATTGCAGGAAATGAGTTGGCATCTAAGTTTTATCACCATTTACTAATTAATACTGAGCAGGGAAAAGAAGCCTTGAACTATCTATTAAAAAGAGGCTTTACAGAGGAAATGATTAATCACTTTTCTCTTGGGTTCGCTCCTGATTCCTGGGAAACACTAACTCAATTTCTTCAGAAGAGAAATGTCCCACTTCATTATATGGAAGAAATTGGACTGCTATCTAAACGAGATTTTGACGGGAAATTATTTGATCGTTATCGAAACAGGGTCATGTTTCCAATTTGGAACAAGGATGGTAAGGTCATTGGTTTTGGGGGAAGAGTTTTAGGGAATGAACAACCTAAATACCTAAATAGCTCAGACTCAAAATTATTTAACAAAAGTAATATTCTTTATGGATTACACATGGCAAGACCAGAGATGAGAAAGAAAAACGAAGTCGTTTTATTTGAAGGATATGTAGATGTCATTGCTGCCTGGAAAGCAGGAGTGAAAAATGGTGTTGCAACGTTGGGAACAGCAATTACAGATGAGCAGGCAAAGCTTATTAGAAGAAATGCTGAAACCGTTATTGTCTGTTATGACCGGGATAATGCCGGATTAAAAGCAACTTATCGAGCAATACAAATTTTAGAGGCAAATAATTGTTTCGTGAAGGTGGCGAGACTCCCAGAAGGGTTCGATCCTGACGACTTTATTCAGAAATTCGGTGCAGAGAAATTTCGAACGGAAGTTATTAATGCTAATCAAACACAGATGGCGTTCAAGATGAATTACCTTCGCAAAGGAAGAAATCTCCAAAATGAAGGCGAAAGAATGCAATACATAGAGGATGTTTTATCAGAAATCACATCCCTTTCAAAGTCGATTGAACGAGATCATTACGTAAGGCAACTTGCTGAGGAGTTTTCCCTTTCTTTAGATGTAGTAAAGCAAGAGCTTCATCGGCTTTATAACTTAAAGAAAGGTAAAAACATTAGTGAAACAAAGCAAGATAAACCAATCATTAAAAATAGATTTGCAGCACAAAAACGTCTCTTGCCTGCATTTCACAATGCTGAAAGAATTCTTTTGGCTCATATGATGAAAGATATTAACATTGCAAGTACAGTTCAGGAAAAAATAGGAGGTAATTTTAATATTGATGAATATCAGTCAATAGTAGCCTATCTATATGCTTATTATGCGGAAGGGAATGAACCTAACTCTAGTCAATTTATTCAAAGATTACACGATCAAAAATTAGCAAGAATTGCAACTGAAATTGCGATGATGACAGTTAGTGAAGAATTGTCGGAGCAGGAGCTGCATGATTATTTTAAACAAATCACAAACTATCCAAAGGTCGTAAAGATTGAAGAGAAGGAACAGGAACGCAAAGATGCTGAGAGCAGGGAGGATTACGCTCTAGCTGCTCGAATCGCTATGGAGATTATTCGAATGAAAAAGGAATTAAAGCACTAATTGCTTTTAAGATAAATAAAAAATACCGTTCTAACACTTGCAACAATCGTTGTTTAGATATGTATAAGCTTGTAGTTGAACTATCGGAAGGAGGGGGTCGTATGGCAGAAAAACCTGTTCGCCCAGTGGCAGAAGGAGAATTGTCAATCGATCAAGTTAAGGAACAATTAGTAGAGCTCGGAAAAAAACGGGGTGTGCTATCATATGCCGAAATTACAGAAAAACTATCTGGTTTTGAGCAAGATTCAGACCAAATGGACGAGTTCTTTGAATACTTAGGAGACCAAGGTATCGAGGTATTAAACGAGTCTGACGACATTCCAAACATTCAAGAGGTTGCAAAAGAAGAAGAATTTGACTTAAATGATTTAAGTGTTCCACCAGGAATAAAAATCAATGATCCTGTTCGAATGTACTTAAAAGAAATTGGTCGCGTACCACTTCTCTCTGCAGAAAATGAAATTGAACTAGCTAAGAAGATTGAAACTGGCGACGAAGAAGCAAAGCGTAGATTGGCAGAAGCCAACTTGCGGCTAGTTGTTAGTATCGCAAAGCGTTATGTTGGTAGAGGAATGTTATTTCTTGATCTAATTCAAGAGGGTAACATGGGTTTAATTAAGGCTGTAGAAAAGTTTGACTATGAAAAAGGTTATAAGTTCAGTACTTATGCAACATGGTGGATACGTCAAGCAATTACCAGAGCTATTGCTGACCAAGCTAGAACAATTAGGATACCGGTTCACATGGTTGAAACAATTAATAAACTAATCCGTGTTCAACGTCAGCTACTTCAAGACTTGGGTCGTGAACCAACTCCAGAAGAGGTTTCTGAAGAAATGGATCTCACTCCTGAAAAGGTTCGTGAGATTTTAAAAATTGCTCAAGAGCCAGTTTCCTTGGAAACGCCAATTGGTGAAGAAGATGATTCGCACCTTGGTGACTTTATTGAGGACCAAGAGGCATTAGCACCTTCAGATGCAGCAGCGTACGAGCTTTTAAAAGAGCAATTAGAAGACGTTCTCGATACGTTAACTGATAGGGAAGAAAACGTTCTACGACTTCGTTTTGGGCTTGATGATGGTCGTACACGTACACTTGAAGAGGTGGGTAAAGTCTTCGGAGTGACTCGTGAGCGAATTCGTCAAATTGAAGCGAAAGCACTAAGGAAACTTCGCCACCCAAGCAGAAGCAAACGACTTAAAGACTTTCTTGAATAAAATTTTCGATAATGGTTTACTTCAGAGATGAGGTAAACCATTTTTTAATACATTTTGACAAGTAATCGTTTATGACTTTCATCCTGTTTTGTTTACAATATTAGATAAAACCTTCCAACAAAGATAAAACATGCTAGAATAAGGTGACATCGTCAAAAGGAGTAAAGGCATGGAACGAAAAAAAATAATCATAGATGAAATCAAATATTGGAAAGAGAATCGACTCTTACCTGAACAATATTGTAATTTTTTATTGAGTCTGTATACAGAAGGTGAAGAAACAGGCACCCAAAAAGAAGAAAAAGGAAACTCTGCTGTAAGTTTTTTACCGCTTTTAATCACTACTTTCGGTTTAGCGATATTCGGATTAACATTTCTTGTAATTTATTTTACTGACTTTTCTCCGGTTTTGCAAATCGGTCTTGTAATTATTTTTAGCGGCTTAATGTTTCTCGTTGCAACTCAAGTAAAAAGGGTTGATCACAGGTTTGTTCATTTTTATATTTTGTTAGGAGCGTTAATGTTTTTTTTAGCCACTATAGAGACAGTTAACTTCATTTTTCCTAATCAACCTCAAATATTATTAGGTGCTGTATTTTTTACGTGTGTTATGTGGCTAGTTATTGGGAAAAAATATAAATTGATCTATTTTATGATATCTGGTGCAATTGGTATTGCGATTGTCGTATACTTTTTATTTAAATAACGATAGCAATACTCCTATTTCTATGTTGTAAATGTGAACAATTTAGATGAATTTCGCAAAAATTATGCTTTTCCCTTTTCTAGTACACATTTTTCAAGTAAAATAGCAGTAGTCTGTAAATGTTCTTATTAAAGATAATTATGTGAAGGAGTGGCAGTATGAGAGGAAAACCTTTATACGGCTATGCTGCAATCGCAGTAGTAGGTTTAAGCCTTATGATTGTTTTATCCTTTATTGGTGTAAACCAAAAGGATGCTAGGTTAGCTTTAGAAGGGGACGGTGAGCAACCACAAGAAACGGTTGATACGTCAGATCCTATGGCTTTAGGAGAACAAGCTTATAAATCTACATGTATTGGCTGTCATGGCGGTAACTTTGATGGGCCAGTGTACAGCTTACAAGGATTGGCTGACAAACTCTCAAAAGAAGAGGTCATGTCAATTATTAAAGAGGGCCAAGGAACAGGGATGCCAGCCTTTCCTAATTATGATGAGGCTGAATTAAGTGCAATCGCTGAATATTTACTAGAAACAGCAAAGTAAAGTGAAAGAAGGATTGTTATATACAGTCCTTTTTTTTATTTTCCAAGAGCCATTAATTGTTAGAGAACTAAAGTGAAAAAGGGTGTATTTGCATCCCTTTCACTAAAAGTTTAAGATAAAAGAAGAATACATAAAAGTTTAGGTGAAGCCGATGAATGAAAGTAACTTGTCAAAACGATTATTACAAGTAGCAGAGCAAATCCCTATGGGAAGTAGATTGGCTGATATTGGTTCAGATCATGCTTATTTGCCATGTTACGCTCTTAAAAATGGAATGATTACGTCAGCAATTGCTGGAGAAGTAAATCATGGTCCATTTCAATCAGCAATTGAACAGGTAAAGAAATTAAATTATCAAGAGCAAATAACAGTTCGAAAAGGTAACGGTTTGGAAGTAGTTAATAAGGGTGAGGTTGATGTAATTACAATTGCTGGAATGGGTGGCCCGTTAATTGCCTCAATTTTAGAAGCTGGGAAAGAGAAATTAGGCGATATAAAACGGTTAATATTACAGCCGAATGTAGCTGCGAACCAAATTAGAGTTTGGCTAGAAACAAATAGCTGGTATCTAATTAACGAAGTAATTCTTGAAGAAGATGGCATTATCTACGAAATCCTAACAGCCGAGAAATGCGGAGAAAGTCCTTACAGTGAAGATAATTATCAACTAGAGCTATTATTAGGTCCTCTTTTAATGGAACAACGAAGTGATATTTTCGTCAAAAAGTGGACGACTGAACTTAATGAATGGAGAAAAATTGTTAGTCAATTTGATAAAGCAAAGCAGACCGAGGAAGTTCTAATGAAAAAGCAGGAATTATTAATGAAAATAAAGCGTGTTGAGGAGGTCTTGCAATGAAAAAATTGGCAAATGGCCAGGCGATTATTCAAGCCTTCGAAAGTTGGTCACCAAAATCACTAGCAGTTGAAGGCGATAAGATTGGTCTACAAATTGGAACATTAAATAAACCAATAAAAAAGATCATGGTAGTTCTCGATTTGCTCGATACGGTTGTAGATGAAGCAATCGAGGAAGCAGTTGATTTAATTATTGCCCATCATCCAATTATTTTTCGTCCATTAAAGGCTATTCAAACAGATCGTCCTTACGGAAAAATTGTTGAAAAATTGATAAAGCATGATATCGCTGTTTATGCTGCCCACACCAATTTAGACGTGGCAAAAGGTGGGGTAAATGACCTAATGGCACAAAAGCTAGGGTTAGAAAACGTTGAGGTATTGTCAGCTACAACTGAAATTAAGTTAAAGAAGCTAGTAGTATTTGTTCCAGTTGAGCATTCGGATACTGTCCGCGAGGCATTGGCAAGTGTAGGGGCTGGACATATTGGTAACTATAGTCATTGCACGTTCAATTCAGAGGGGACAGGAACGTTTAAACCTGAATTAGGAGCAGACCCGTTTATTGGGAAGACAGGTAAGCTCGAATTCATTCAAGAAACTAAAATAGAAACAATTTTTCCCGCCCACCTTCAAAATAAGGTGATTTCCAGATTATTAAAGGCTCACCCATACGAAGAAGTCGCTTATGATATTTATTCGTTAGACAATAAAGGTGAGCAGTTAGGGTTAGGGAGAGTAGGAGTACTTAAAGAAGAATTAACACTAAAAGAATTTGCGCTTTTCGTAAAAGAAGCTTTTGAAGTAGAAGGGTTACGAGTAGTGGGTAAATTAGAAGATAAGGTAAGTAAAGTGGCTGTCTTAGGCGGTGATGGCAACAAATACGTTTCTAGTGCCCTTTTTAAAGGTGCTGATGTCTTTGTTACTGGGGACGTATATTACCACGTTGCCCATGACGCGATGATGGAAGGACTTAATTTGATTGACCCAGGGCATAATGTCGAAAAAATAATGAAAGAAGCAGTGAAAAACTTTTTAGAAAAGTTCCTTATTGAAAATAAGTACGATACGAAAGTTATCTCCTCGAATTTAAATACTGACCCTTTTACTTTCCTGTAAGGAGCGAGGGTTCCCTTTTGCTGATGATTGCTTTTGGGAGAATACTAATGTAAAAAACGGGCCAAATTTGGCCCGTTTAATCTTTTACTTTTGGTAATATCTTATTTAGTGGGACTTTCTTCTCAATCGTCCACGTTGATGGGTCTTCTTGATTGTACTGCTCTAAGAAATTTATCACTTCTTTTGTTATCGGAGTAGGTGTGGAAGCACCACTTGTAACAGCCACTTTATTAATGCCCTTTAGCCATTCTAAATTCAACTCGGATATATCAGCAATTCGGTACGAAGTCGTGCCAGCGATCTCTTCAGATACCTGAGCTAGACGATTTGAGTTATTGCTTTTCGGATCACCAACGACGATCAGAAGATCAGCTTCCTTTGCTTGCTCGGCAACAGCTTCTTGGCGAACTTGTGTCGCAAGGCAAATTTCATTATGGATTTCTGCTTTAGGAAATTTGTCTAAAGCTGCTTTCATAATGTGAGAGACATCCCATTGGCTCATTGTCGTTTGATTTGTAATGATAATGTTATCGCTAACGATTTGAAGTTGTGCTACATCTGAGACATTCTCGACAAGGTGAACATGATCTGGTGCAACACCAATAGCTCCTTCTGGTTCAGGATGATGTTTTTTGCCTATATAGATGATTTCATAGCCCTTTTTCGTTTTTTCTGAAATTAAGTCATGGGTTTTGGTCACATCAGGACAAGTTGCATCAACTGTTGTAAGTCCTTTTTCTCTAGCAATTCTTCTTACTTCTGGGGAAATGCCGTGTGCTGTAAAGATTACTGTTCCTTTTTCGATCTTACTAAGGATATCAAGTCGATTAGGTCCATCAAGTGTAATGATACCATCTTCTGAAAAAGCATCAGTAACATGTTTATTATGAACGATCATTCCTAATATATAAATAGGCCGTGGTAAATCTAAATTTTTAGCCGTTTGTCTCGCTAATACCATTGCATCAACAACACCATAGCAATAGCCACGTGGCGAAATTTTTATTACTTCCACTATTGGGAGCCTCCTCTATTCTTTATGGAAGAAAGTAAGCGCTAAAAGTGCTAATGACCTAACTTTCCTTCATTCATTATAAGTGAAGTGTTGTAAGTTATGCAATGAATTAGCGGTTGTCAGGTCATTAAGAGTGTACGGTTAATGAGAACATTTAAAAAAACTAAGACCTTCGCCATTATGGACGTTAGCCTTAGTTTTACATTTTATGCTAATAGGTACCGCAACTATTTTTAAGCACCTTGTGAGATTTGTACATATTTATCTATAAAAGCGTAAGCTTCTTCTTCAGACATATCGTTAGCAAGCATTAGTTCACTTACAATAAATTGTTTAGCTTTATCTAGATTTTTACGATCTTGAATGTGTAGTCCATTTGTACGTTCATAATCCTTTAGGCTCAAATTTGCAATGACATGAGCAGCATCAATAATATTACCACTTTTTAATAAATTTTCATTTTCTCTTGAATATTGCTTAGGATTTTCGTTTTTAGTTTGAATACCGTTTTGAAGTGCATAGATAAGTTCATCTAGTTGATTTTCTTCAATTACCTTTCTTAATCCGGAACTGTTAATACGATCTTCAGGAAGCATTAATGTTACATCATTTAAAGGAAAATACAAAACAAAGTATGATAATTTTTCCCCTAAGACTTCCTTTACCTCTATATCGCGAATTGTTCCAGCACCGTGATATGGATATACAACGTGATCACCTACATTGAACATAAGCATACCTCCAAACGTTTTCTATAACAAATAAACATCTATTCTCCTATACATTTAAACCAATTAGTAACAATTTTTGGGAGAACAGTACAAATTAAGCGGAGCATAATATGTAAAAAACAGTGGTAATTATTTGTGAAGATTAATGAGGATAATTACAAGTATAACACATTTGTTTGAAAAAGAAAAATTTTACAACAATTACCTGTCTTTTTGTTTACTATTATAGTATGTCCTAACAAGCTGATAATATGTATGAAAAGAAGAGGAAGCTCAAAAAAAATTTTCGAGACCACCTCTAATTTTAGGTATAGTTAAGTTAAATATATAGTTTTGGGGCTGGGAGACCTCGAGCAATTTCCATAGAAGAGCTCTTTTTTGAAGGCAACGTAGTTATTTTTTTTCTTGTAGAAGGACTTTTTTTGTCTTTCGTTTTCGTAGTGGGATTTTTTTGAGATTTTTTCTTTGATTTTGATTTTTTCACTTGCTGTTTAACACTAGTTTCTTCAACAGAGGCTGTTTCATCGTCACCACTTTCTGAACTGCCACTATTTCTCATCATACTAATGAGGGCTGGTAATGATTTTACGAATGGTGCATATTGTTGCACCATAGGACTAACTTGTTGGAAAACGCCAATTGCTTTTTGGGCGTTTTGTAGCATACCTAAAATGTTAGTGAAGCCTCCGCCCCCAGCTTGCGCACCTCCTAAGAGTTTCGATAATATTCCACCGGACTGTCCCATTACACCTTGTTGAAGTGGTAGACTACTTAGCTGGTTGGCTGCACCTCCTTGGAACATACCACGAGTTAACATTGAGGTCCCAGGAGCGATAGGTGGCATTTGCGGTGTTGGCATTGGATACATAAGCTCCATCCTTTCTAAAACATCATTCTCTACAATTAGGTATATGCACTTATATAAATGGGTGTGCTGTAAATGGGTACAATAATCAGTGACGAATAATTTCCCCACCATTTTGATTTTATGAAAAGAATGGTATAGTATAATGTCTAGGATAATAATGTCAGACCACATCGAAAAAGCTCGACTAAATTAAAGATACAAAAGGTAGGAGAATGTTTATGAGTACGAAATCAAATTTTGAGCGTTTCCAATTAAAACCATTTATTATTAAGGCTTTAACTGACCAACGCTTTGCTTTACCAACTGAAATTCAAGAACGGTTAATCCCAGCGATCATTTCAGGAAAAGATGTAATTGGACAATCACAGACAGGTTCTGGTAAAACATTAGCGTTTTTAATTCCAATTATTGAGCGGATAGATGTTACAAAAGAGGAAGTACAAGCAGTTATAACGGCACCAACTAGAGAGTTAGCTACACAGATCTTTAGTGAACTAGAAAAAATTCTCCAGTTCTCAAAAAATGAAGAAGATGAAATTTCTGCTAAGCTAATTGTTGGTGGTACTGACCGCTTAAAGACGATTGGAAAATTAAAAACACAACCACAAATCGTTGTTGGGACACCAGGACGCATTTTTGATATGGTAGAAGAGCAAGCCTTAAAAGTTTATACTTCTCAAATATTTGTTGTTGATGAAGCAGATCAAATGCTTGATATGGGTTTCATTGAAGAAGTTGATAAAATTGCTTCTCGTATGGGAGAAGAACTTCAAATGTTAGTTTTTTCTGCAACCATTCCGGAAAAACTTCAACCATTTTTAAAGAAATACATGAATAATCCACGTCATGTTCAAGTTGATCCACAACAAACAACAGCTGAAAAAATTGACCATTATTTACTCCCAGCCAGACATAGAGACAAACTAAAACTTGTTGTTGAAATAGCTAAAAAGTATAATCCTTACTTTGCAATCATTTTTGCGAATACCAAAGAGCAAGTTGATGAAGTGGCTGATGCAATGCTTCAGGCTGGAATGAATGTTGAGAGAATCCACGGTGGTTTGCAGCCAAGACAGCGTAAGCAAGTGATGAAAGAGGTAAATTCAGCTAAAGTGCAATACTTAGTTGCTTCAGACCTAGCGGCTCGAGGGATCGATATAAAAGGTGTAACACATATCATTAATTATGAATTACCAAAAAATGATTTAGATTGGTATATTCACCGTGTAGGTCGTTCGGCACGCGCTGGAGAATCTGGAATTGCCTTATCTATTTATGAAGAAAAGGACGAAGCTGCAATTCAGAAATTAACGGAACGTAAAATTCGTTTTACCTATGTTGATTTAAAAAACGGTGAATTTGTAGAGTTGGAAAATAAGGTAAGACGCCATGTAAGAAAAACAACATTGGTAACACCAACGGGAACAAAAAAAGGTACGGTGGTTGCTAACACTGGTGGTAAAGCAAAGGCAAAGCCGAAAAAAGTAAAGCCTTCATATAAGAAAAGAGCAAGATGGGCACAAGAGAAGATAGATCAGCAAAATAGAAAAAAGAAAAAGAAATAAAGTTGTTTCCTAATTAATGTTGCTTCGACTTCTAGGAAACGTTTTAAAGGAGATGAGAGGATGAAACTTGGATCGCACGTATCAATGAGCGGAAAAAAAATGCTCTTAGCGTCAAGTGAGGAAGCTATTTCATATGGGGCAAACACTTTTATGATTTATACTGGGGCACCGCAAAATACTCGCAGAAAGCCAGTAGAAGAATTAAATATTGCTGCTGGTATTGCTCATATGCGTGAACATGGAATCGATGAAATCATCGTTCACGCCCCTTATATTATAAATATTGGGAATTCACAGAAGCCGGAAACGTTTGAGTTGGGTGTAAATTTCTTACGTTCTGAAATCGCTCGTACTCACGAACTTGGTGCAAAACAAATAGTCTTACATCCTGGTGCCCATGTTAATGCAGGGGCAGACATAGGCATTAAAAAGATTATTGAAGGGTTAAATGAAGTATTACAAAAAGATCAGGAAGTTCAGATTGCACTTGAAACCATGGCAGGGAAAGGTTCAGAATGTGGAAGGAATTTCGAAGAATTAGCTGAAATTATTAATGGAGTTCAGCATAACGAGAAGCTATCAGTTTGCTTAGATACTTGCCATGTTCATGATGCAGGCTATAATATCGTCGAGGATTTTGACGGTGTCCTAAATGAATTTGATAAACTAGTAGGATTGGATCGCTTAAAGGTACTTCATATAAATGACAGTAAAAATATTCGTGGTGCTAAAAAAGATCGCCATGAAAATATCGGTTTTGGTCATATTGGTTTTGAGGCTCTTTGCTACATCGTCCATCATCCACAGCTGATCGATATTCCTAAAATTCTTGAAACACCATTTGTAGGCGTAGATAAAAAAGATACGAAGCCACCATATAAACATGAAATTAATATGTTAAGAACTAAAACGTTTGACCCAGAACTTTTACAAAAGATTATGGCATAATCAACTGACTTCCGCGCTCAACACTGAATGAAAATGTCGGCCGACTTCTTACCTTGACCGAAAATTTCTTCTGGTAAATCCATATGTCGGACAAAAATACGCGGTACCATCTCCAATTAAAACCGCTGGATTCTAACGAATTTTAGAGGCTCGTTCAAGAAAATCCACCGACATATAGTTAATACTCAAAAAAGTTTTCATACAAAAAAACTCCCTTTGCTAGTTAAACTAGCAAAGGGAGTTTTTTTGATTTAAGCAATGTCTCATACCTTAGTTTTTCCTTATAAGTATTGATCATACTGCTTTAACATTTCATTCATCTTTTTTTCCGTATTAGCATCAACTTGTTGCTTAATTTTAGTTAAAATTCGTTCTCTTTGAGCTAGATTTGTAACATCAATTGTTTCCGAACGTAGGATCGCAATAATTTTCTGAGCCTGGTTTTCAGTAATCTTAAATTGATACTGTTTTGCTAATTGGATCAATTCATCTTTTTTTATTGTATTTAACTTATGGTTTACCATTTGAAGTATAAATGGATTCATTTACAGACCTCCTATTGTATATATCAGTCTGTTTAGTTTATGATTTCATGCTTAGTTCGTGAACAGTTATTTACCAGATTTTAAATTTTCTAAAAAAGAGCTAAGCTTAAAAGTAAAAGTATTGCAAAATTTATAAGTAACTCTTATAATTTAGTTAAGCTAAAAAAAGTTTCCCTCAGGAAACAATTTAATGTATAGGCAATTATACAATGCACATATACAGGTGAAAAACATATATTGAAATTGATTAGTTTAAAGAAGTACAGCTAATGATTGGTTAAGTCTTACGTTCAGTAACTTAGTAAGATTTTTATTTTTAGAGTAAAAGTTGCCTTAGAGCAAAATAATGTACTAGAAACGAACCTTTCAAATACTAAAGGAGGAACTATTATGACGGCTAATCAACCTGAATTGAAAGTTGAGAGTCTTTCTGTTAATTATGATGGTCATCACGCATTAAAAAATATCAACTTTAGTTTTGAGCGTGGTCAGCTTGTTGGAATTATCGGACCAAATGGTGCTGGAAAATCCACATTGATAAAAGCGATTTTAGGCTTGGAAAATTTTATTGGGAAGATTGAAATTTGCGGAAAGTCAATAAAAGAGATGCGAAAAAAAATCTCCTATGTTCCTCAAAGAAGTTCAATCGATTTTGATTTTCCTGTTTTAGTAGAGGATGTCGTTTTGATGGGGAGATATGCTTTTATTCCTTGGTATAAAAAAGCTGGAATAAAAGATAAAGAGATAGCTAGTGCAGCACTGGAGAAAGTTGGCATGACAGCCTTCGCTAAACGACAAATTGGCCAACTATCTGGTGGACAGCAGCAAAGGGTGTTTATCGCGAGAGCTTTAGCTCAACAAGCGGATATATTTTTCTTAGATGAACCTTTTGTCGGAATTGATGCTACGTCAGAGGAGATCATTGTAGCGTTACTGCGTCAACTCCAAGCTGAGGGAAAAACAATTTTTGTAGTCCACCATGATTTAAGTAAGGTAGAAAAATATTTTGATCAATTATTATTGTTGAACCAAGAGTTAGTTGGAGCCGGAAAAGTAGCTGATGTTTACAAACCTGAACTACTTACAAAAGCATATAAAGGTAGTATCACTTTATTTGGTAATAATGACAACATGATGGTGGTGAACAGTTAATGCAACAAGTAATGAACTTTATTGATCAAGTATCTAGATATCAATATTTACAAAATGCTTTAATTGCAGCCATTTTAGTTGGGATTATTTGTGGTGTGATCGGTTGTTTTATTATTTTAAGAGGGATGGCCCTTATGGGAGATGCAATTTCACACGCCGTTTTGCCGGGAGTCGTCATTGCCTATATGCTTGGAGCTAGCTTTTTTGTTGGTGCCGTAATTACCGGGGTATTAACCGCGTTAGGAATCGGTTATATATCGCAGAATAGTAGAATTAAAGATGATTCAGCAATCGGGATTATGTTTACTGCGATGTTTGCTTTTGGGGTTGTCCTTAATTCTAGCCTAAAGGGAACAAGTGTTGATCTATGGCACATTCTTTTTGGAAATGTATTAGCCGTTTCAACAACTGACCTTTGGGTTACTTTTGCGATGAGTATATTTGTAATCGGGATGATCATTTTGTTTTATCGTCCCCTTTTACTAAGTACTTTTGATCCAACAATGGCGAAAGCGACTGGATTACCCGTGAAATTTATTCACTACATGCTAATGTTACTCTTATCGCTTGTTACAGTAGCTTCCTTGCAGGCAGTAGGAATTATCCTCGTAGTTGCAATGTTAATTACACCAGGAGCAACTGCGTACTTATTAACTGACCGTTTGTCAATCATGCTTGTTTTATCGGCAGTTTTCGGTGTCATTTCAGGTGTTTTAGGCATATACTTCTCGGTCATTTTTGATGTCAGTTCTGGCTCAACAATTGTTTTAATTGCTTCATTATTATTTGGTCTTGCTTTTTTCTTTTCACCGAAACAAGGGATTATTTGGCGAGCTTTACGCTCCAAATTACAACAAGGGTAACGAAAGGGGATAGTTGGAAAGATGATTACAGGGAAAATGATTCGTTTATTTCTAGTAATGGTAGCGGTTATGCTATTAGCATTTGGCTGTGGAACTAAGGAAAATAGCAACGGTGGCGAACCAACAGAAGGCTTATCAATTGTTTCTAGCTTTTCAATTTTAGATGACATCATTGGCGAAATTGTTGGTGAGCGTGGAACGACAAGTTATATCGTTCCGATTGGTGAAGAGCCTCATGAATATGAACCTTTAAATAGTGATTTTCAAAAAGTTAGTGACGCAGATCTATTTATTGTCAATGGACTAGATTTAGAAGAATGGTTAACGAAAATAGTTGGCCAGGTTACGGATACACCTGTTTTTGAGGCATCCACAGGTGTAGAACCAATCACTTTAGTAGGCTCAACTGATGAGTATGATCCCCATGCTTGGCTTAGTGTACCAAATGTTATCCAATACGTTGAAAATATCGTTGCGAAACTCTCAGAGTTAGATCCAGAAGGTGCTCCCATTTATGAGTCGAATGGAGAACGTTACCTAGAAGAACTTCAACAATTACATGAATGGATTGCAAACGAGGTAGCGCAAATACAAGAAGAAAACCGTGTTATCGTTGTTAGTGAAAATGCCTTTAAATATTTTGGTGCACAATACGGTTTTGTAACTGAGGGAATTTGGGATATTAATTCTCATGAAGAAGGAACAACAGGGCAAATTTCGCGAATTATTGATATTGTTAGAGATAATAATGTACCTGCATTATTTGTAGAGACGACCGTAGATCCAAGGTATATTAATCAAATTGCTTCTGAAACAGGTGTGGAAGTTGCAGGTACTGTTTTTACAGATGCAATTGGGAAAACTGAAGATACTAACTCATATATAAAAATGATGAGGACAAACGTTGAAACATTTGTTAATGGTTTAAAATAGCTATAAAAAAAGCGAAAGGAGGATACCTTTCGCTTTTTTGCCTGTCGGGGCTTAACGGGGCGGCTTGCTTTTCTCTTGTCTAGCAACGTCGCCCAGCCCCTCGAGGTCAAATAACCTTTCAGATAAAAAGTGAAAAGGCGCACTTTTTTTCTGAAAGAACATTTGCTAGTCGGGGCTAAGCAGGGCGACTTGCTTTTCTCTTGTCTAGCAACGTCGCCCAGCCCTCGAGGTCAAATAACCTGTCAGATAAAAAAGTGGAAAAGGCACACTTTTTTTCTGAAAGAACATTTGCTAGTCGGGGCTAAGCAGGGCGACTTGCTTTTCTATTGTCTAGCAACGCCGCCCAGCCCCTCGAGGTCAAATAACCTGTCAGATAAAAAAGTGAAAAGGCACACTTTTTTTCTGCCATGTTATTTGCTAGTCGTGGCTTAAAGGGGCGGCTTGCTTTTCTAGTTATCTTCGAAATACTTGGCGGCCATGTGATAAAAGATTAACTGGCTTTGGACATCAATTTCATGATCGCGCTTTTTTACATATGAGTAATTTCCATCTTTATCTTGCTGTCTCGCTTTTACGTTATCCCTTAATGTTATCTCTAAAATATTTTTAATTCTGGTTTTAATTCTTTCATCTATGATGGGGAAAAGGATCTCAATTCGTTTTTCCATGTTACGTGTCATCCAGTCAGCAGAAGATAGATAGATTGAGTCTTTGCCGCCATGACGAAAGTAAAATAATCGACTATGTTCTAAAAAGCGATCGACGATACTACGAACAATAATGTTGTCGCTAACCCCCTCGATACCAGGCCTTAAACAACAAATACCTCTAATAATTAATTCTATGCTAACACCTGCTTGGCTTGCTTCATATAGTTTCATAATGATCGGTTTATCAGTTAACGAGTTCATCTTTGCAATGATTTTTCCGTTCCCAGTTTCTCTATGATAAGATATTTCTTCATCAATTAATTGTAAAAAAGTTTCTCTAATTTCAAAAGGAGCTGTTGATAAGTAATTCCATTTTGGTTTTTCACTATAGCCACTTAAATAATTAAAAAAGTTGGTCGCATCAATCCCGAAATTCTCATCGCAAGTGAGTAAGCCCATATCTGTATAAAGTTTAGCGGTGGTGTCGTTATAATTTCCAGTTCCTAGGTGAACAAAACGTTGGATATTATTTTCGTCATGGCGTACGACTAAAGTAATTTTACTGTGAGTTTTAAGTGCAGTAATTCCATAGATAACGTGAACTCCCGCCTTTTCTAACTTCTTTGCCCATTGAATATTATTTTCTTCATCGAATCTGGCTTTTAGTTCAACAAGAACAGTCACTTGCTTGCCATTCTCTGCAGCCCTTGCTAATGCATGTATGATTGGTGAGTCTCCACTTACACGATATAACGTTTGTTTTATAGCTAGAACATGAGGATCGTCAGCCGCAGCCGATATAAAATCAATGATTGGTTGAAACGACTCGTATGGATGGTGCAAAAAGATATCCTTTTTTAAAATAGCTTCAAAAATATCTTCATCATTAACTAAATCTTCTGGTGGTTGAGGAACTAACGTTTCATTAATTAAATAGTCATGTTCTGCACCAATTACTGAATAAAATTTAAATAAAAAAGTGAGATCGAGGGGGCCATTAAAAGCATAAACATCCCTTTGTTTTAATTCTAAAACATCTAATAAAAAAGCAAGTACTTTCTCAGACATTTTACCCTTTTGCATTTCTAGTCGAACCGCAGATCCGGATTTCCGCTTTTTTAATTCCTTCTCAATTTCCCGAAGTAAATCACTAGATCCTTCTTCATGTATGGTTAGATCGGCATTTCTCGTTATCCGAAATGGGGAAACGGATAAAACAGAATACCCTTTAAAGAGCTTATAAAGGAAATGGCTAATCACATCTTCTAGAAGGATAAATTGACTTTTCTCATTCTGCGATGGAACCGCAATAAAACGAGTCAATACGCCGGGAACTTGAACAATTGCTAACATTTCTTTTTTGCTATTAGGTTTCTTTAACAGAACCGCTAAGTTTAAACTCTTATTTAAGAGCATTGGAAAGGGGCGATATGCATCGATGGCCATTGGCGTAAGTACTGGTAAAATATATGTTTCAAATCTTTCCTTAAGAAATTCCATTTGCTCACTAGATAATTGTTCGATCGCTAAAAATTGAAAACCTTCATGATATAACATCGGTAAAAGGGTTTCTGTAAAGACCCGGTCTTGTAGTGTAACAATCCGATGATTTAAGTTTGAGATTTTTTCAAGTTGTTCACGCGGAGTTAATCCAGCTTTATTTTCAGGTCTATTAAACCCTGCTTTTACTTGATCTTTTAAGCCTGCCACTCTTACCATAAAAAATTCATCCGAATTTGAGCTGAAAATAGCGAGAAACTTCAGTCGCTCTAATAGTGGATTTCGTTCATCAATGGCCTCTTCTAACACTCTCTCATTAAAAGAGAGCCAACTTAACTCTCGATTATTGTAAAAGTTTGGGTTATTCAAATCGATATTATCACTAATGAGATTTGAATTTTCAATCATGAAGATCCACCCTTCCTAACAGTAATTAATTCTGATTTTAAAACGTCACCATTTAATTTTACCAGTATTTTCATAGTTGTTTTGTAAATTATATGTTAATTTTTGCTACAAAAGAGCAATTCAATCCGTTTTTTTAATGCCTTTTCAAGGTGTTTCTTATATTTTTGCGCCTGATTTTCTTCAAAGTATGGTTCTTTTATATAACTAAGTTTTAGTCTAATTGTCTCTTCATTATTTTCTAATGTTTGTATTGTAGAAAAGACTTCGCGTTTTGTACGGTTTAAACCATAAGAAAATTTAAGGATAGCTCCTAATAGTTCTATTTTTTCTACCTCATTTTTGGTAAACCACCCTTTAAACGGAGCGATATACGTTTGCAGTGCATTTTTAGATTTAAAAGAAGCGATTAGCGCTAGTTTTAATCGTTCCATATGTGAGAGACCATCAATGGACAAATTCGTTAACAAGTAATAAGTATGCTGGCTACTCGCTTCGTGACTAATAAACTCACCCAAATAAAGGACGCGGCTACCTAAATGCAAGAGGCGTAAGTCTTCTTGTGTTAACGTGAGTTGAGTGAAGAGTTTAAGCTCATAAAAAAGCTCTGTTGCAAGTTTAGATAAATACTTTACATTATCAATGTTTATCTCATAGTCACGAGTTAGTTGATAAAAGCTTTCCTCTACTACATTAGGAAAAAAGTCGATATTAAGCTCTTTAAATAACTCCTCGTAAAATAGACCATCTCGAAGCCCTTTATTACTCATAATAAATGTTTTCCCACTAGCTACTTCCATTAATTTTGTAATTGCTTCAGCAGCTGGAATAATTATATCTGTGCGGTCTTTCGATAGGCCATCGATAAACTGTCTCTCTTTAACAGATAATGTACTTAGGTTGTTCGTAATCTCTTTTATAGCTTCGTAGCTCATCTCATATTGATGTAAGCCTGAGAGGGGATATGCTGTTTTTCTTTGATGAATAAGAGAGAGGTTTCTAGAGCTGCCACCAATTCCAACAATAGGCATACCAACCTCATTTAGCCATGGTAATGATTGAAATTGATTTTGCAAAAATATTCTTAATTTCGTTAACTCATCAATCGTAGGCGTTTCATTTTTAATGAACCTTTGCTTTAACGAGATAGCACCAAAAGGAAAGCTGTGATAATTAAGTAACACTCTGTCTTTAAACAAAGTTATTTCTGTACTGCCACCACCTATATCAATAGTCACTCCGTCTTCAATGCTCGTTGAATTTGTTACAGCTAAATAACCAAAAAAGGCTTCTTCGTATCCTGACAAGACCTGAATTTCAAAATTTGTTGCTTCAGTTACTGTTGCTAAAATTTCACATTGATTTTTTGCTTGGCGGATCGCCGCTGTTGCTAAACACTTAACTTTTTTGAGTTCATATGTACGTGTAATTTCCTGAAATTTTTGTAAAGAATTTAGCAACACTGATATTCCTTTATCCGTTAAATTTCCAGACTCGTTAATATGGCTACTGAGTCTAGCCACCACTTTTTGATTTAAAATCTCTTTATAGTAACCGCTAGTATCCAATTGGAAAATAACTAGGCGAATTGAGTTAGAGCCTATATCAATAAGAGCAATATTTTGTTTTTGCATCGGACAAAACCTCCTAGAATATTGGGGAGAAAAAGGGTATTTATTTCATTATACAACACTATACTTGAAAGGGAGTTTCGTTTACAAAACATTAACAGTCATGTATACTACCAATGGATAAAACGTAATCGTTCTTAAATTTATATATGGAAACAGATGCTTCTTGACGAGGGTGTGTAAGAATTGGGCATTAGTGCTATTAGCATCTTTCAGTGGGGGATAATTTATTATGGATCATGAAGTTGAAAAAAGTGAGTATGTCATCGACATTCGTTCTTTATCTTTTCAATATGGTACAAAAACCGTTTTGGAAAATATCAATTTACAAGTTCAAAAAGGAAGCTTTTTAGGGTTAGTTGGACCGAATGGTTCAGGGAAATCAACCTTAATCAAGTGTATTTTAGGCTTATTACAGCCAAATAAAGGTGATATAAAACTATTTGGGCAGCCAATAAACAAATTTAATCATTGGGAAAAGATTGGCTTTGTTTCTCAAAAAGCAAATAGTTTTAATACAGGTTTTCCAGCATCAGTATTTGAAGTTGTTTCAATGGGGTTATTTAGGAAAGTTGGTTTATTTCGCTTTCTTACTAAACAGCATAAGGAAAAGGTTAGAGAAGCAATCGCATTAGTAGGGATGACCGATTACCTTAAGCAAAATATCGGTGAGCTTTCAGGGGGACAGCAACAACGTGTATTTATTGCAAGAGCATTAGTGAGCGATCCCGAATTATTGATACTAGATGAGCCAACGGTTGGTGTCGACATCCAATCTGCAAATAATTTTTATGAAATGCTCAGTGAATTAAATCAAAAAGGGATAACCCTACTTCTAGTTACCCACGACGTTGCCGCTATGACAGAAAAGGTTAGCGCTGTAGCTTGTTTAAATAAACAGTTACATTTCCACGGAAATACTAATGATTTTCAAGAAAACCATGGCCTTTCAGCGTTTCACGGTCAAGAAGTGCATTTACTTACTCACAATCACGGCCATGGAGGGCAGTAGTATGGAGTTGATATCTGTTTTTCTCCAGTATGAATTTTTAAGAAATGCTTTTCTTACAGGGATTATGGTTGGCTTTTTAGCGCCTATTCTAGGTGTTTTTCTCGTTGTAAGGCGGTTATCGCTAATCGCAGACGCATTGTCCCACATCACTTTAGCTGGGATTGCTGGAAGTCTCTTATTAGGAAAGCATGTTTTATTTTTTGCTGGTCTTAACCCACTCTATTTAGGGATCATATTTTCCGTAGGGGGAGCGCTTTTAATTGAAAAATTAAGAACCGTATACAAGACATACCAAGAGCTATCAATTCCAATTATCCTTTCGGGAGGAATTGGATTAGGGGTAGTCTTTATTTCCTTAGCTGATGGATTTAATACTGATCTTTTTAATTATTTATTTGGTAGTGTAATTGCTGTTACTAGATCTGATTTATGGACAATTTCTGCAATAACTCTTATTGTGACGGTGCTATTACTTTTCTTTTACAAAGAATTATTCTTTTTATCCTTCGATGAAGAACAAGCGATTGTTTCTGGAATTAATAAAAAGCTAGTCCATTTAATATTCATTATTATGGTAGCTCTAGTCATTGCTTCTTCGATGCGTATTGTTGGCATACTTTTAGTATCTTCGCTAATGACATTACCAGTTGCTGCTAGTATGCGAATTGCTAAAGGGTTTAAGCAAATGTTTATTTTTTCTATACTATTTGGTGAATTATCAGTTATAGTAGGTCTAATAAGTGCTTATCATTTGGATTTAGCACCAGGTGGTACAATTGTTGTGACAGCTGTTTTGATCTTAGTTATAACAATTTTATTGAAAAAGAAAAATTAAAAGTAGTTTTTGTAAAGGGGGGCATTTTAGATGGATGTTACACAAGCATTACTCCTTTTAAAAGAAAAAGGGTACAAGCATACAGGGAAAAGGGAACAGATGCTCCAATTATTTTCAGATCAAGGTAGGTATATTGCAGCAAAAGATGTATTGGAAGCTATGCAACCTGATTATCCAGGGTTAAGCTTTGATACAATTTACCGAAACTTATCTACGTTTGTTGATCTTGGAATTTTGGAGATGACGGAACTTGATGGTGAAAAAAAGTTTCGTTTCAGTTGTTCCATTGATCAACACCATCACCACATTATTTGTTTAACATGTGGAAAAACGAAACATGTTCATTTATGTCCAATGGATCAATTTAATGATACTAAGGATTTTAAAATTATCGGTCACAAATTTGAAGTTTATGGGTACTGCAGAGAGTGTAGTAATGATTAATAAAAAGTTCCTCCTAAGCCTTGCTAGGGAGGAACTTTTTTGGCGCCGCCAGGCAGGCGCTCTGCGCTTTTCTTATAACCAATTCTCTACCCAGTTAGCAGCTTCTTTCCAATTTTTCACTCTTACAACTTGTTTAGGAATAGGGTCTTGGTTGTATGGTGTATCAATTAAAATCACAGGAATGTTACACTGTTCTGCAATATCAACGGCATTATCATGTTTATCTTCAAAAAATATATCAATGTTATGCTTTTTAACTGCATTTAATTTATCATGCTGGCCGAGTAGTTCAATATGGTGGTATGGAATGTTATGTTTTTGAAACCATTGTTGTGTAATCTCGAGGAGGTGTTTCCCACGTGCACTAATGTAAGTGAAATGATGTTGATCTTGCCAGTTTTTTAAAACATCAGTAAAAGAAGTGGCAAGCATTGCGTTAGCATATATAATTGGTTCATATTCATTCATCCACTCCCCAAATTCTTCTTTTGTAATATCTAACAACGGCGTTAATTCATATTGAGTGATGTCTGCCAGTGTAATATTTTTTTTGAAATGTTGGTTTAGATAAGGAATAAATGTTTCTGGAGAAGTAACAGTTCCATCAATATCTAAGCCAAAGCGTATTTGTTTTTTCATAAGCCCCCACCAATTCAATAGTAAATTTTTTCTTCTAATATCATACCACAAAATGAACATTCCTTAATTTGAAATCATTAACATCTATATCTGACACAACTAGTGTAATACTAAAAATGCTCCTGAAAAAGAAAGTGAGGGATGACAATGACAGATATAAATAACAACAATATGAACAACAATAGGTTTAACGGTGTTAATAACAATAATAATAATTATGTTAAAAACACTAACACGGATTCCCGTTCTCTTGTTTTAGAGGATAAAGAACGAGACGAAAATCCAAATGGTGTAACATCCGCCGATTATCCTATTGGTGATCATCGAGAAGAAACAGCAGCTGAGTTTGCTCCCCAACGTGGATTCGTTGGTGAACGTCCTTTTGCTGACGATGTTGACAGAGATACCGACATGGACGGTGAAGTTACTGAAGGCAGAGGCGTAGGAGCATTTGCCATCGTACTTTCGATAATTTCATTGTTCTTCTTACCTGTTATTTTAGGAGCGGCAGGTATAATTGTTGGCTTTATCGCTCGTCGAAATGGAGCTACTGGACTTGGAAACTCTGCTATCGGGATCGGTGCGCTTTCAATTATTCTAACGTTGTTTTTCTCACCATTTTTCTAAAACAATTTTAACAGGAAATAAAAAAGGAGCCCCACTGGGCTCCTTTTTAACTATTTTTTTGCATTTTTATTTTTTCAGCGGCGATTAAATCAATTTCTTTTTTTAATTCTTCTACCATGATTGCCTCAGGAACTTTTCGTACGATCTCACCATGCCTAAATAATAAACCTTCTCCTCGTGCACCGGCAATACCGATATCAGCTTCCTTTGCTTCACCAGGACCATTCACAGCACATCCTAATACAGCCACTTTTATATTAGCTTTGATTTTAGAAATATAGTCCTCGATTTCATTTGCAATACTAATTAAATCAATTTCGATCCTTCCACATGTAGGGCAAGAAATTAAGGTAGCAGCATTTGCAGCCAAACCAAAAGATTTCAATAATTCACGAGCTACTTTCACTTCTTCAACAGGATCAGCACTTAAAGAAATTCGAACCGTGTTACCAATCCCTTTGTGAAGGAGAACGCCTAACCCGGCAGCACTCTTAATTGTTCCTGCGAATAAAGTGCCCGACTCTGTAATTCCTAAGTGCAGTGGATAGTCAAAAGCTTGTGCGGCTTTTTCATAAGCTTCGATCGCTAAATCGACATCAGAAGCTTTCATTGAAACAATGATGTCGTAAAAATCTAAATCTTCAAGTATTTTAATATGATGAAGGGCACTTTCCACCATTCCATCGGCCGTAGGGTAACCGTATTTTTCAATAATACGTTTTTCTAAAGAGCCAGCATTAACCCCAATACGAATTGGAATTCCCTTTTCTTTTGCTAATTTTACAACTTGCTCTACCTTTTCTCGTTTGCCAATATTCCCTGGGTTTATCCTGATTTTGTCGGCACCACCTTCAATGGCAACTAGGGCGAGGCGATAATCAAAATGAATATCAACGACAAGCGGAATGTTTATTCTTTTCTTAATTTCACTAATAGCTTCGGCAGCGCGCATGTCAGGGCAAGCAACTCGAACAATTTGACAGCCAGCCTCTTCCAATCTTAATATTTCGGCAACAGTGGCCTCAATGTCGTGAGTTTTTGTTGTCGTCATACTTTGAATAATTACTTCATTATTACCGCCAATCGTAATTGGACCTACCTTAACAGGTCTTGTTTTTGTTCTATGGATGATTTGGGTCATTGGTTAAAATTCGCCCCTTCTAATATTAAATATTACATAAAAATTAAGAATTATGAATGAGAAGCCTTTATTAGTATGTTACTCAAAAATCCAATTCAAAATCAGTTTCATTTTATCAATGAAGGTGATTGTTTGGCAAGAAGGAAGCAATTGTTATTTACTTGTAGTAAGTTGGAATTAAATAGGCCTTTCCGATTTGGATGTTATTTGCTTTCGTTCCAGGGTTTAATGTTTCAAAATCAACAATAATTTGTTGAATTGAAGCATTCACGGGCTCATTATGAAGTTCTTCTACAATGGAAAGTACAGTATAACCAGCTTCAACTGTAATTAATTCATAGGAGATCGTAACAGTAGGTTCAGGATTACTGTCGTTGATTTGGGCTGCTGCTATTGTCTTTGTCGGTAAAGTCCCCATACTTAGGTCATAATAAACACTGTATACTGAAATTAATAATAAAATTGGTATGATTAGCTTTTTCATGGAAATCCTCCTACTAGTGTGATTTTTTAGGATTGGACAAGCTGTTAATTTAAATTATGCTTGTCCAACTCTTTATATGACAGATAATTTGGAGCTATTATGAAAAACCATTCACCCTTTTTATTAATAAGTATTGGGTTTTTACCGTTTGTAATGGTACTAGGCAATTCTATGTTAATTCCTCTATTGCCAGCAATAGAGGAGGAATTACATATAACATCTATAGAAGTTGGATTTTTACTATCAGTTTTTTCAATTGTTGCTGCAGTTGTTATCCCAGTTGTTGGTTTTTTATCTGATCGACATGGGAGAAAAAAGATTGTTCTAATTTCATTAGGTTTTGTCATGCTTGGTAGCGTCATTACCATTTTAGCTGGTCGAGGACTTTCACAACCGTTTCAATGGATAGTAATCGGAAGGGTTATTCAAGGAATAGGTGCTGGTGGAACAGCTCCATTAGCAATGGCTTTAGTTGGCGATCTTTTCACGGGAAACGAGAGAAGTAAGAATTTAGGTTTATTAGAGGTTTTTAATGGATTTGGTAAGGTTCTTAGTCCCTTTATTGGTGCATTAGCAGCGTTGCTCTTTTGGTATAGCGCCTTTTATGTCTACTTTTTCGTTTCGTTTGTAGCTTTTATGGGTATGTATTTTTTCGTAAAACCTGTTACTCAAGAGAAATATAACGACTCTGTCTTAGTTTATGGAAAAAGGTTAGTAGGAATTTTAAAGAAAGAAGGAAGTTGGTTATTTCCTTTATCTTTTTTAGGGGCAGTCTGCTTGTTTATTTTATTTGGTCTGCTTGTATTTTTATCATTTGAAATTGAGAGGATTTTTGCAATTAATGGTATTTTTAAAGGGATCGTTTTTATAATCCCATTAGGTGTTCTAACAGTTGTCTCTTATTGGACAGGTAAACAGATTGGAGAAAATCATGTCTATATGAAAAAGATAATATTTTTAGGAGCCGTGGTTATTTTTTGTGCTTTGTTCTTTTTAATGTTTTTCTCTTATTTTTCAGGTTTGATTTTTGGCTTAACATTAATCGCTGCAGGTGTCGGATTTATTCTGCCTTGTATCAATACGTTAATAACATCGTCTGTCGGGGGAAATGAAAGAGGGATCATCGTCTCTTTATATGGGATGGTTCGCTTTTTAGGGGTTGCCTTTGGTCCAATCTTTTTTACATTGTGGATGGTTGATGTTTTAGATATGTATATAAAAGCCTCTCTTTTAATGCTAATTGTTAGCTTATGGGTAATGATAGTATTAAAAATAGATTTAAAGCTATTTACTAAGAAGTATTTAGGTACCAAATAAGAAAATTGTGGTTATTGGAGAAAATATATTATAAGATAATAAAATAGGTCTACAGTCCCTTTTTATTTAGGGTGAAAAAGTGTTCTATTACTTTAAGGTCGTACATAAAAATATTAGCTAGATGGAAGGAGTAAACATATGATGAAAAAATTAATAATGTTTTTTTTAATAGGTCTTTTTTGCTTTTTTGCACCCAATTCTGCTTTAGGAGATGCGGTTGTAGGTGAGGTTATTGTTACGCTAGGAGAGAATTTAACAGAAGAACAGAAAACACAACTTCTAGGAGAAATGAATGTTTCTGAAGATGTTCAAATTATCACAGTTTCAAATCAAGAAGAACACCAATACTTAGGAAATTATATTAGCAGCGCAAAAATTGGTACTCGCGCTATCTCCTCAAGTAGAATAACACTTCTAGAAAGTGGTGCTGGAATTACAGTTAAGACCAATAATATTGATTGGGTTTCTGAAGGGATGTACGCTAATGCGTTAGTAACAGCAGGAATCACTGATGCTGATATTTATGTAACTGCCCCTTTTAAAGTTTCAGGAACTGGGGCGTTGACTGGAATTATTAAAGCGTATGAAATTACAACAGAAATTGAAATACCAGAAGAACAAAAGCAAGTGGCAAATGAAGAAATGGTTAAAACTGCCGAACTAGGCGATCGTTTTGGACTTGACCAAGCGACAGAGTTAATGACTCGTATTAAAGAAGAAATTGCCAAAAATCCTGTTACAACTGATACGGAGTTAAGAGAATTAATAACACGAGTCGCAAAGGAACTTGGAATTAATCTTACTGACGAGGAACTAAATGGTTTAGTTTCGTTATTTAAACGAATGAAGGATCTAAATATCGACTGGAACCAAGTTCAGAATCAAATCGGTAAAATTCGTGATAATTTAGGTGACTTTTTAGCAAGAGAGGATACTCAGACATTTATTGGCAAATTCCTTGATGTCATAAATGAACTAATAAATGTGATTAAAGGTTGGTTTACTAAGGGGTAGTTAATAATGAATGGAGGGTGTCCGATAAGTGACAGCTCACTTCGTCTTGGTGCGGTATCTAGTTTTGTTTTTTGCAAAACATAAATCGTACCCGAAGTGACTATTACTTGCATTTGGGACACCCTCCATTTTTTTCTCCAGTTATTTGCTTATCAGTGCGTTTGCGTATTCAACGGGTAGAATATGTAAGCGTAAATCTAAACTGAAAATTTTTTCGTTTGTAACTGTTTAAAAGCAAAGGTTGTTTTCTTCTGTTTACTATGGTTTCCTGACTTTTTAATATCATTTTTTTTCATGAATACCACCTCTTTTCTTAGTATGTCAGCTTTTCTAATGAACAATTACATTTTTTTGAAACGTTATTTGTTTTCTTACGTAAATAAGAAATAATGATTATTTTATAAGGAGTGAAAAGTATGGAGATTTTAAACATAGCTAGCGTTGGTTTTTTCGTTGTTTTTTTAGGTACATTATTTTTGTTTGGGGAACTCCTAGTCAAAGTAAAGGGATTGTTTGCTATCATTGGAATTGGAATTATGGCCACATACTTTTCCTTTCATATAAGTGTTGGTTCTGGAATGGGATTATGGGTTGCGTTACTCTATATAGTTGGTGTGTCGCTGATTGTGATTGATGGTAAATTTATTACAGATGGAACGATTGCTTTATTTGGAGTTATATTAATGATCGTGGGTATTGCTATTCCTAGTCCTTCAATTGTTTACGGTTTTTTAGTGGCAATGGCATTATTACTAGGAGCTGCTGCATCAACACTGTTTATGAAGGTGTTCCCATCAAGAAACTTATGGTCAAAAATGACCCTGAAAGATCGTTTAACTAGCGATTTAGGATACAATTCTTTAAATGCATCCTATAAAGAGTTCGTTGGTATGGAAGCCGTAACTGCAACACCATTTCGTCCAACTGGAACAATAGAACTCGATGGGAAATACTATAGTGCAACGTGTGATAGTCATTGGTTAAATGCAGGTACAACAGTTGAGGTAATTGCTGTAGATGGAACAAGAATAGTAGTAAAGAAGAAAATAGATCAAAACAAAAATGAGTAGAGCCATAAAAGGCCACTACTCATTTTATTTATTACGCTAAAGACTAAAGTTCCACGGTTTCTTCTTCTTGTTTAGGTGTTGGAATTTCTTTAAAGATTAGATATAACATAATTACTGCGACGATCCAGTAAAGAGTAAATGCAAATGGAATATAGATTGACAAAGCGTCAATAATAGCAAAAAATACAGTTGGTAAAGTAACGGCATAAGCACTTAAAATCCATACTTGCTTGTAAGAAAGAACAGTGCCAGTATTTTTTCGAATGATTAAACCAAAGATTGTTAAAACAAAAATACCTAGATACTTTAAACTTGTAAAGAAAAGGTATAATATCATTACGGCAATAGAGATAATTAGCGGTAACAAGTCGACAATAGTATCTGTAAACTCTTCAACACTTCGCTTTGTCATATTTAAATTTCCTAATTCGCCGTAGCGAAATGATTCTGTTACACCATCAGAAACGAACACAGCTTCTTTTTCTAATAGAGCAATCGCATTACTGTACTGCTCTTCAATATCAGCAACTGAGAATGTCCCTGTTGTGTCAAAAATGATCACATCGCCATCTCCATTAAGAATAAGTGGTTCTTCAAGATCAGAAGTCAAAATACTATTCTTAAGCTCGAAGTCTGGGAGTTCATTTTTTAGCTCGTATTGAAATTGTTGAACAACGGTAGAAATCATTGAACCTAATTGATAGGCGGATATAGATAATGTAATAAGCATTAATACAAATACATACAGTATTGTTTTACCGATCCCTTGAAAGCGAAATTTAGCGATTGTTTGAGGACTGTACAAGCTTTTTATAAATTGCTGAAAAATATTCATTCTTTTACTCCTTCAATGTATGAATTTTTATTTTTAAATAATATGGATAACTATCGTATATTTTACAGAAACTTTCTAAGCCTAACAAGTAGAGATTTACTTATGGTGTTCAAGTATATTTACACTACGTTAACTAAATAGAAGTAAAAATAAAGAGAAAGTAAAAATCTTTACAAAATCTTTACAAAACGTTAATAAATAATCAATAAAAAAAAAGTATGATTGTAGAGAATTGTCGAAAGAAAGATAACACATTTGAAGGAGCGAGTTTTTTGGATATTCAACAGATACTATTTTTATTTTTTGGTGGTCTCGGAATTTTCCTTTTTGGAATTAAGTTTATGGGAGACGGTCTGCAAAAAGTAGCTGGAAACAGACTAAGAGATATATTAGACAAGTTTACTTCAAACCCTGTGATGGGAGTAATTGCGGGTTTAGTTGTAACAATAGCCTTGCAAACAAGTACCGGTACTACCGTGCTAACGATTGGGCTAGTTAATGCCGGATTTATGACACTAAAACAAGCAATTGGTGTAATCATGGGTGCCAATATCGGTACAACCGTAACAGCTTTTATTATCGGATTTAAAATCCAGGCGTATGCCCTCCCGATCATTGCAATTGGTACTTTCTTTATTTTCTTTATTAAACATAAGAAAGCCCAAAATTATGGGCAAGTTATTTTTGGATTTGGTGCGCTATTCTACGGTTTAAGTTTGATGGGCGATGCGATGAAACCACTTCGCACACTGCAAGCCTTTACGGACTTAACTATTAGCATGAGTGAAAATCCAATATTGGGTGTCGTAATTGGTACAGTATTTACAGTTATCGTTCAAAGTTCTTCAGCATCAATTGGCTTATTACAAACATTGTATGAGCAAGGGACAATGACTTTAGGGGCCGCCCTACCTGTTCTTTTTGGGGATAACATCGGTACTACAATTACGGCCGTTCTAGCTTCAATCGGAGCGTCAATAGCTGCGAGAAGAGCTGCTTTAACCCATGTTATCTTTAACTTAGTAGGAACATTTATCATTTTATTAATATTAAAGCCGTATACAAATTTTATTGCGTATATCGCCCAAGTCCTTGAACTAAATCCGGCGATGCAAATTGCCTTTGCACATGGAATTTTTAACTTTGCCAATGTATTAATTCAATTACCATTTGTTGCGTTGTTGGCACTAATTGTTACAAAGATTATTCCAGGTAAAGATTCAGCTATTGAGTATAAAGCACAGCATTTAGATCCGCTGTTTATTCAACAGTCACCTGTTATTGCGCTTGGTCAAGCAAAGCTAGAAGTATTAAGAATGGCAGAATTTGCGGAACAAGGTTTAATTGAAGCAAGCAATTATGCAAAAACACACCAGAAAAAGCACTCTGAATTAACGGTGCAATTCGAAGATGCGATTAATAATTTAGACCGTAAAATTACGGATTATTTAATTTTAATTTCAGCTAAATCGCTTTCTGCTAAAGATTCAGAACTTCACTCAGTTCTTATGGACACAGTTCGTGATATTGAACGTGTCGGTGATCATATGGAAAACATCGTTGAATTAATTGACTATAAAATTACAAATAAAGTTAGTGTTTCAGAGCTAGCAATGCAAGATCTTGATGAAATGTTTGACTTAACTATTTCTACTTTAAGACAAGCAATTAAAGCTTTAGAAGATAATGACGTAATTGAAGCTCGATCTGTTATGTTAAAAGAAGAAAAAATTGATAAAATGGAAAGAAAGCTTCGTAAAAATCATATCCTTCGTATTAACGAAGGGAATTGTACAGGAGCGGCAGGGATCGTTTTCGTTGACATCGTGAGCAATTTGGAGCGTATTGGCGACCATGCCGTTAACATTGCCGAAGCTGTTATTGGAGAAGAAAATCTATAAATAAATAAGAGCGAAGTGTCTTCACCAAAACATGGTTACTAGGCACTTTGCTCTTACTTTCTTTATCACGATTTCAGAATGTGAATGTTAACGGATTTTTACGCCAAATAATAATCACAAAAAATTGTTGCTTTAAAAAAAGTATTGTGATATATTTTTTCTTGTTGTTCCAGTTTAAATTTTAATTCAAAAATTTTTTTAGATTGTTGACAATAAATTAAAATTCATGGTAATATAAATCTTGTCCTTAATTTTATTCCACAGTAGCTCAGTGGTAGAGCTATCGGCTGTTAACCGATCGGTCGTAGGTTCGAGTCCTACCTGTGGAGCCATATATGGCGGCGTGGCTCAGCTGGCTAGAGCGTACGGTTCATACCCGTGAGGTCGGGGGTTCGACTCCCTCCGCCGCTACCAATTATTATTACACTTTCACATTTGGCGGTTGTGGCGAAGTGGTTAACGCACCGGATTGTGGCTCCGGCACTCGTGGGTTCAATTCCCATCAATCGCCCCATCTTCAATAGCTTGGACCCTTAGCTCAGTTGGTTAGAGCTACCGGCTCATAACCGGTTGGTCGTAGGTTCGAGTCCTACAGGGTCCACCAAATAGTACGGAGGAATACCCAAGTCTGGCTGAAGGGATCGGTCTTGAAAACCGACAGGCGGGTTAAACCGCGCGGGGGTTCGAATCCCTCTTCCTCCTCCATCTACATAACCAACGATTTGTATGTTCATCCTAAATGAGCATATAGATCGTTTTTTATTTATCAAAAAAGGGGCCGTCCAAAAGCAAAGTATCAATCACCTCGCTTACTGTAAATAGATTTAGTACAAGGATAGACTTCTATCTCTAGGTTAATTACACGAGGTACTCTGACACATATAGTACGGCCTCTTTATTCCATAGAATTGAGGTGCAAAATGAGAATTACATTTTCAATCGAAGCAAAAAACTATATAGAAACTCTAGTCCGGGCTGATCAAATTTTAGTATTATTTTATGATACGGACGGTTGTGGGTGTGCTGTAAATGGTGTTCCGATACTCAAAGTTGAAACGGAAGAAGTGAAAGTAAACCTCATAAGAATTAATACGAATGACTTTTCCGTTTATATGTACGAAAAGCATCTCATTTTCTTTGATGATGATATGAAGTTACATTTAGATAATAATAGCTTACGACTATCAAGTAACAATCAAATCTTCACCGCTAAATTAGTAATTAAACCAATGGAACATCTTTAATAAAAACCCAAACGACCGTCCCTAAGACGATACAGTAAATTGCAAAGTAAGAAAGCTTTGTTCGATTTACCATAGCTATGAGCCACTTAATACCGACGATAGCAAATAGAAAACTTGCAATGAAGGCAATGGTAGTTTCTACTAAGTAAAGGGTAAAAAATTGTGGCGACATTTCTGGAACTTCAACAATTGAAATTCCTAAAATCAATGGAATTGAAAGTAAAAAAGAATATCGGACTGCGGTGTGTTTGTCTAATCCGCACCAAAGAGCTGTTACCAACGTACTTCCCGCTCTTGAAATTCCTGGTAAAACAGCTAACGCTTGACCAATACCTATAATAAGACCATCTTTCCATGTCATATGACTAGCTGTACGGGTTCCGGGCTTTACACCATGCTCTATTAAAATGAGAAAAAGCCCGGTCACTATTAAGGAAGCACCAATTGTTACAGTATTCGTCATGTTTGCTCCAAGAAATCCTTCGAATAGTTTTCCTAATATTGCTGTTATCCCTGTTGAAAATAACAATAATAAGCAAAAGCGGTATTGGACTTTTTTTTCTTCTCTTTTATAAAAAGCATATAAACAAAATCCGTTAATGATCTCAAAAATCTCCTTGCGAAAATAAATGGATACTGCCAATAACGAAGCAAAATGTAATAAAACCTCAAATTCTAGTTGATTACCCTCCACTTTAATTCCTAGCAATTTCTGAATAATAACAAGGTGTGCCGAACTTGAAATTGGTAAAAATTCAGAGAGTCCCTGGACAATTCCTAATATTAGTGCCTCAAACCAATTCATAATAATTCTCCTCCTTTATGAACAATTGTTGAAAAGCCTGTCTATACATGTATAAAGGGAAAAAGAAAAAAAATGCTAAAAACATCTTCATCAAATTGTATATTTATGGGTATTGTATAGAGAGCAATAAAATTATTCTTTATTTTTATTTTTAATTCTTGATCCTAAGCCTAAATATTTGAAAGGGGAGGGTAAATCTGCTAATGTAGGAAATGACAGTTAGTACTGTTGGAAAAATAAAACTATTACGAATTTCATGTATTTTTAAGGAGGATATTTTAATGGCAAACTTCACGTTACCAGAGTTACCTTACGCATTTGATGCACTAGTACCACATATCGATGAAGAAACAATGAAAATTCATCATGGAAGACATCATAATACTTACGTAACAAATTTAAATAATGCCCTAGAAGGTCATGCAGATTTAGCAGAAAAAAGTTTAGAAGATCTTTTAACGAACTTAGATGCATTGCCTGAAAGCATTCGTACTGCTGTTCGAAATAATGGTGGTGGACACGCAAATCATTCACTTTTTTGGGAGTTACTATCACCAAATGGAGGCGGCTCGCCAACTGGTGAATTAGCTGATGCGATTAATTCTGCATTTGGTAGTTTAGACGCTTTTAAAGAAGAGTTTGCAAAAGCAGCAATGACTCGCTTTGGCTCTGGTTGGGCTTGGTTAATCGTTGATAACGGTCAATTAGTCGTTACAAGTACACCAAACCAAGATACGCCTGTAATGGAAGGTAAAACACCTATTTTAGGTCTTGATGTCTGGGAGCATGCCTACTACTTAAATTATCAAAACAAGCGTCCTGATTATGTTGCAGCATTTTGGAATGTTGTCAATTGGGATGAAGTATCAAAACGTTTTAACGCAGCAAAATAATTTCGATTTTTCGACAAGGCTACTCAATTTGAGTAGTCTTTTTTATAGGTTCAATAACGTAAAGCATTTAAAATATATTTAAGGAGGCGATCTGGGCTTTTCCTATACTTACTATTGCGATAAATAAGCTCTTAACCAATTAATTGGTATAACGAATTTCATTTTAGACAAACTAGCTATGAGATGTTAAAGGGGAGTCGGAAATGAAAACGTTTTTTAAGAAGTTTCTAGGCGAAGTAGATGTTAATCGTGATTTAGTCCTCCTTTTAATTATTGGTGGGTTATATGCACTGAGTATCGCTTTGTCTAACACGTTTGTAAATGTTTATTTATGGAAGCAGTCAGGAGAATTTACACATATTGCTCTATACAATTTGGCATCAGTAGTGATGCAGCCACTCACATTTATTCTAGCTGGTAGGTGGGCAAAAAAAATTGACAGAGTTATCGTTTTACGGCTAGGGGTTTCCTTCCTATCCGTTTTCTTTTTCACTGTCTTGTTTTTAGGTGAAAAAGCTAACAGTTATTTGTTGCTTTTAGGGGCTCTTATAGGAATTGGCTTTGGTTTTTATTGGCTTGCATTTAATGTCTTAACATTTGAGATTACAGAACCTGAAACGCGTGATTTTTTTAATGGATTTCTAGGACTACTTACATCCTTTGCAGGGATGATTGGCCCAATAGTAGCAGGTTTTTTGATTACCAGTATGGAAAAGTTCACTGGATATAAAGTGATCTTCGCTATTTCGTTATCGCTCTTTGTAGCCGCAGTCATCCTCAGTTTCTTTTTAAAGCGGCGACCAGCTACAGGGACATTTGACTTTAAACGAATCCTTCAGGAAAGAAAACATAGTTCAAATTGGAAAAATATATTGTATGCACATTTTTTCCAAGGTTTAAGAGAAGGGACGTTCGTTTTCGTAATTGTTGTTTGGGTTTACATTGCGACAAATAGTGAATTAGCCATCGGTACTTATGGATTAGTTGCTTCTGCAGTTTCATTTGTTACTTATTACTTAGTTGGTCGCTTTATTAAACCAACCTTTCGCAAAAAGGCGATTCTAATTGGTGGGATTGGCTTATACTTAGCTATTTTCTTAATTGTCTTTGAACTAACTTTCGCAAGATTAATCATGTACGGGATCGTCATTTCAATGGCTTACCCGATCTTGCTCGTTCCTTATGTTTCACTTACGTATGATATTATTGGTAGAGGTTGGAAGGCTGCTGAAATGCGTGTCGAATATATTGTCGTTAGGGAAATTTTCTTAAATGGAGGACGAATAACCTCGATACTAATGTTCATCTTAACGGTAACCTTGTTCGACGAAGCAAAAGGAATCCCGATATTATTGTTAGTACTTGGTGCGGGACATCTAATCATTTACTTCTTCGTCAGAAAAATTAAGATTGATAAATCAAACAAGGGTGGCGAGGAGTATACTTTAGTTAGAAATAAAAAACAAGGTGACGGTCAAAATGATGGTTCGCCAATTTAATTTAAAACGAAAGAAAATCTGAAAACACCTTTTAGGAGGTGTTTTTCTTATTAAAGATGGATATGAGGAAGGTATTCTCGCTCTACATATCCCTAGTTTTTCTGGTGCTTTTTTAGTATAATTAACTGATCTTAAAAACTTCAATTATATGTAGAGAGGTGAACTGGTTAATGAGTAATAAAAAGAAAAAAGCACATATGCCGGTTCGGTTGAATATCTTATTCTTTGTTGTGTTTTTATTGTTTTCTGCACTTATTTTACGTCTAGGTGTCGTTCAAATAGTCCAAGGTGAAGAATATCAAAAGAAGCTTGATCGTACCGTCAATATGACTTCTAAACAGCTTGATGCGCCACGCGGTCTAATGTATGATCGCTTTGGAAATGTTGTTGTTGCTAATGAGCCAGTGTTTACTGTAACTTATACGAGCAGTGCCATTACAACGAATGCCGAAAAAATACGCGTTGCAAAACGGCTCAACGATTTTATTGATGTAGATCCTTCGCGAATTACGGCAAGAGATAAAAAAGATTATTGGCTGCTTACAAGACCTGATGAAGCACGAGCCCTTGTAACAAGAGAAGAAATGACTAAACTTAATAACGATAACAGGGCGATTTATCAGCTTCAACTAGATCGAATTACTGATGAGAAATTAGCTGAAATTATTGATGAAGAACTTGAAATCTTGGCGATTAAGCGAGAATTTGATGGGTATGCCTATTCTCCACAGCGAGTGAAAGTCGGTGTTACGTCTGTTGAAGCCGCCCGTGTTTTAGAACACTTAAATGAACTTCCAGGTGTAGACGTTGAAGTAGAATCAAAAAGGAAATATCCTTATGGGAATACGTTCTCTGCTCTAGTAGGGAGGACAGGGGCAATCCCAAAGGAGGAAATTGATCATTTCTTAGCAATGGGGTATGATCGTAGCGATGAAGTTGGAACTAGCTTCTTAGAGCAACAATATGAGGATGTTTTAAGAGGGAAAAAGCCAGTGTCAGAGCGCACCTTTGATGGTTCAAGAAATATTATTAGTGAACGGAAAGAGCAGGGGCAGCGTGGAAAAGACTTAGTTTTAACAGTTGATATGGATTTGCAACAAGCAGTCGATCAAATTATCGCCCAAGAGGTTGAACGGGTTAAAGGTATTCGTGGTTTTATAGATCGAGGTTCAGCATATGTTGTGCTAATGGACCCACATACTGGAGAGATATTAGCACTGTCAGGCTATGATACCCATGCAACGGGTAATAAAAATGATTTAGGCGTCATTTTGAATGGCTTTGAGATGGGCTCTGCTGTTAAAGGAGCTACTGTTTTAGCTGGATTTGAAGCAGGATACGCAAAACCAAACACATATTTCCATGATAGACCTATCACAATTGGTGGACTCAAAAAAAGCTCGTTTGGTGGGAAAGCACTTGGACGATTAAATGATTTAACTGCGCTTGAAAGGTCTTCAAACGTCTATATGTTTGAAATAGGAATGGCCTTTGGTAATTATCACTATCCATCAAAGCGTGGTGGTGGCATAAATGACCGAACAAAAGGGTTTAATCAAATCCGTTATTACTTTAATCAGTTCGGTCTTGGCGTAAAGACTGGGATTGATTTACCTGAAGAGGGAACGGGCTATAATGGAGGCGTCGGGGAGCTTGGACATCTTCTTGACTTTACTATTGGGCAGTTCTCTACGTACACGCCCTTGCAAATGGCTCAATATGTATCGACAATTGCTAATGGAGGTTATCGGATCCAGCCAAGGCTTGTCAGAGAAATTCGTGAACAAGCTACAAATGGAGAGTATGGAAATGTTATTAAACAATTTTCTCCTACAGTTTTAAACCGTGTTGATATGACTGATGAGCAAATAAAACGAGTGCAGGAAGGTTTTCGCCTCGTTGTTCACGGAAGGCAAGGAACGGCTAGAGCTTTGGCCAATAAGCCATACCGCTTAGCTGGAAAAACAGGAACTGCCCAAGTGAGTGTAAACGGTATAAAGGGCAATAATCATACTTTTGTTGGTTATGCACCATATGATAATCCAGAGGTGGCCTTTGCTGTCATCGTTCCTGGGCTTTATATTCGAGATAGTATTGGTCGACCAGCAAACGCAATTTCTGAAAAAGTTCTTGATGCGTATTTTGATTTAAAAACAAGTAGAAGTACAAATGTTCAGCCTATTGAACTAAATCAAGAAGATCAAGAAGATCAAGAAGATCAAGAAGATGAAGAGTAAAAGAAGGAGTGACAATGTCACTCCTTCTTTTCGACCGTGTAAATGTTTTTTGTACGAAAGGCAATGTTTTTCGTTATTGCCTTTTTTCATTATATCCCGCAGTAAAAATAGCAGCTAAAAAAGCTACGACAACCAATAAAATTAATGGGGTTTTTGGATAATCTACAGCATGAGTAAACTTCATAATAACTACATAATGTAGAGGGATGATTAGAAACGCAACGATCGCAACAATAACAATTGCAACTACTTTCATCGTAAACTCCTTTTAAGCGGTTTTGGATTGTTGTTAGTGTTTACGTCTTTTGTAGTTTTAAAACAAAAGGATAATTTAAGTTAGTTTTTCGATAATTTCTTCTATAGACATTTCAGAAGTCAGTGAATATTCTCCAGCCTTCATTTTTGTTTCTACACCTTTTTTGATTAAAGTTTCCTCAAAGAGCTTTTTATCGCTAATTAGTCCTTTTTCTTCAAGTAATAATGCGATACTTCCAGAGCTCATCCCTGGCTCAATTTGAAAGGTAATTTCCTTAATAATTACTTGCTCTGTTGTTTTCTCAGGTTTTGAAGAAGCTTCTTTCTGGACGATCTCTAAAGTAATACTATTTTCAAGTAGTTGGTCGTATTCGGATTTTTCAACAATAACTAAATTTTCATTTTTTAGATAAGCTTGTAAATCTTCTTCAGTAAAATTCATCTTATCCTCACTCTGTACCTCTTTAATGACAAGCAAATTGTCTGTAAAATAATAGTTATAGGCAAGTAGTGACGTTGCAAGAAGAAGTCCAGCGGCAATTCCTTGTAGCATCTTTTTTGTCATCTTGTTCTCCTTTCACCCTATCTAATTAGAAACAACTAGAAATTAACTTAGTAGGTCATTGATTTGATCGCTACTTAAACCAGTAATCGTTTCTATTTCCTCAGAAGAGTGGCCATCCTCATATAAAGCTAATATTTTATCTCGATCGTAGATGATCGAGTTCGTTTGAGTGTTAGTAAAATAATGATTATCCTGGCCAATTAATATTTCCTCTTCTAGTACTTTTATTTTCTTTTTTAATTGATAAATTTCTTGCATTAATGAAATTGAAAAATTTTCAATTTGTGCTTCCACTTCCTTATTACGGTCTTTTTTTACAAAAGAAATAAGAAACAAAATGATTGATAAAGAAAATAAAGCTATTAACGTTAATTCCATCTGTCTACCTCCTTGTCCGATACTATTCAGTTATAACATAATTGATAAAAATAACAAGACTTCTAAAAAGAATGGTTTTATTTTACAGAAACAGTGACTCTTTTAAAAGAGCTTCTTTACGAATATCCGATAATAAAAAATATAAAAGTGTTAGTTCAAACATAAAAGTATTGTTAGGGACACGCGCCTTTTGTCGAAAAACCTCCAAAATTCGGATTGGATTCAGATAAACAGAGACAAATTAAGATTTATAAAAAAATTATTAGATGTTTAATATAGTAAACTATATAGGACAGACATTTTTCTACAAAATAGACTTCTTGTTGCAAGTTTCTATTAAATGTAAGATATAGTTAGACGTTTTTTTTAGGGGTATTCTCATACGAATTGCTGTTTGGCTTATCTTCCTAAGTAAACGTTTGATTTAAAAATTGGGGTGTAATAGTTTGAATCATGAAATAGTAAAAAACGATGGCGTTTCAATTAAACAAAGTTCATCTCAATTGAGTTTGCTAAATAATGTTCAAAATCAATCTGAAAAAGATGAAATAGGACCTAACGATGCATGTTCTAATTTGGGTAAAGAGGGTTATAAAAAAACTACTACTGAAAAATCCCTTTCTATTGTTGGTAGAGATGAAACAGACCAATGTGAATTAATGGTTCAATCTCCAACGAGTCTTTTTTGCTATTGGGCGTTCTCAAGTAGAAAAAAAAAGATTGCTCAGAATTATTTGAATAAAGATTGGGGCTCTATGGATAAAAGAATAAGATTATATGACATAACATCAATCATTTTTAATGGCCACAATGCCCATCGGCTCTTAGAGTATTCACTCCCTGAAAACTGTAAGCAGTGGTTCTTTAATCACCTTGCTTCTAATCGAACCTATTGCGTCGATATTGGCATCGTTACAAGTGAAGGAAGTTTTTTTTCTTTAATTCGATCGAATGCTAACAATACTCCTAGATTACGAGATGAAGTATTTACTAATCATCGGTCGAACTGGGAAGCAGAGAGCGAAATTGAACCTCATTGGTTAAATGGGTTTAGTTGTTATTCTTATTATGAAAAATAAAAATGGGAGGTTGAATTATGCAAAAAGGATATTTTTCAATCGTCCTCCATGCGCATATACCTTTTGTCAGACATCGAGAAAACGAGAGGCTTGAAGAACGTTGGTTATTTGAAGCGATCTCAGAAACTTATATACCTCTATTGTGGAATTTAGAAGAACAAAAAACTGAAAAAGTTATGACTATTTCCTTTTCACCACCGCTAATGGAAATGTTAGCTGACTCTCTTTTGCAAAGAAGATTTTTACATAATCTTGAAAAGACACAGTCTTTATTAAGTCAAGAAGCAACTCGAGCCCAAAGTGTCGAAGAGATGAAATTAGTAGCTTTTTATAAAAAACGGATTAACCGTATAAAGGATACATTTCTAAAGTGTGAACAAAATCCCCTAAAGGGCTTTCGAAAATTTATGGAGGAAGGAAAGCTAGTTTGCATTTGTAGTTCTGCTACCCATGCATTTCTTCCATATCTGAAAACAAAAGAAGGAGTAAGAGCTCAAATTAGCTATGGGATCAATACATTTACAAAACATTTCGGTCTGAAACCTAAGGGTTTTTGGCTACCTGAATGTGCGTATACACCTGGCATAGATCGTATTTTGTTCGAAGAAGGGATTCGTTATTCGTTTGTTGATGAACATGCATTAAAATTTGCTGATCCAAAGCCGTCTCAAGGAATAGGAGCACCAATTTATTCACCATATGGTGTCATCTTATTTCCGCGTAATTCTAAATTGTCGAACCAAGTTTGGAGTTCTATCGACGGGTATCCAGGCGACTTTAATTATCGTGAGTTTTATCGTGACATTGCCTATGATCGTGACTGGGAGTATATAAAGCCTTATATGCATTCAGAGGGGATTCGTTACGATACTGGACTAAAATATCATCGCATAACTGGAAGCACTGAAGAAAAGCAATTATATTGCAGAAAAACAGCTTTAAAGATGGCCAAAGAGCATAGCACTCATTTTATTAAGACGATTAAAGCTGAACTACAAGTAAATGAAACGCAATTGTCACCACCACATCTAATCACCACCCCTTTTGATGCAGAGCTTTTCGGGCATTGGTGGTTTGAGGGACCTGATTGGCTCAATCATGTCATTACGGATAGTAGTGATGAATTGTTTTTTATTACACCAGAACAATATATAGAACGTCACTACCATGAATTTGAAACGGTTCATGTGTCTTTTAACACCTGGGGAAGACATGGCTATGGTGAAGTTTGGTTAAATGAAAAAAATAGTTGGATATACGCTAAGTTGCATCATATTGAACAGGATTTAATCGAGCTGGTGACGCTTTATAAAGGGAAAAGCCTTGTAATTGATCGTTGTTTGAAGCAAATGGTTCGAGAATGGCTGTTAGCTACAAGTAGTGATTGGCCATTTATTCTTGATGATGAAACCGTTACAGAGTATGCAAATAATCGACTTAATGAACATATGAAACGTTTCGGGCAATTAAGGGATCTACTTGTAAATGACCAATTAAAAGATGACATCTTGACAGAATTTGAAGTTGAATATCCGTTTATGGCTGAAATTATTTTAGATGTTTTAACTTCAAGAGAAGATGGTCCTATTATAAGTGTCATTAAGGAAGATAAGATAAAAAAACAAAAAAAATCAATTTTGGTGTTGGCTTGGGAATATCCACCTAGAGTCGTAGGAGGATTAGCAAGACATGTCTATGATTTAACAAAAGCACTAGTGAAAGAGGATTGTGAAGTTCATGTAATTACTACCGCAGTCACCGGTTCAAGGATGTATGAAATAATGAATGGCGTCCACGTTCACCGTGTAACTAGCTTACAGCCACTGGCAAACGATTTTTATCTTTGGGTTGGGAGCTTAAATATTGCCTTCTCTGACTATGTTGTTGAACTAGCTACGAAAATTGCTTTTGATCTTATTCATGCTCATGATTGGCTAGTTTGTGCAGCAGCAATATCTATAAAAGAACATTTAGAACTTCCGATTGTTGCCACAATTCATGCAACAGAGCATGGAAGGAATAATGGGATTTATACAGAATTGCAGCAAAAAATCTCTCATAAAGAATGGCAGCTAACCTATGAAGCTACTAAAGTTATTGTCTGTAGTGAATTTATGAAAGCTGAAATTAGGAAAGTATTCCAGTTACCGCCAGAGAAAATTGCAGTTATTCCAAATGGTGTCGACTTTGAGATGGTTGTAGGGGAGAAAACGGATTGGAAACGAGCTTACGGTGCTGAAACTGATCTTTTTATTTTTTCAGTAGGGAGAATGGTTAAAGAAAAAGGCTTTCAAACGATTATTGACGCCGCTCCGGCAATAATTGCAAAACATCCTGTGAAATTTATAATCGCTGGAAAAGGTCCACTTTTAGATCAATACCGGTCCCAAGTTATTGAGAAGGGACTGCAAGAATACGTGTATTTTATCGGCTTTGTCGATGATCAATTAAGAAACGAAATTTTAAACGGATGTGATATTTGTTTGTTTCCTAGTTATTATGAGCCTTTTGGGATTGTCGCTTTAGAAGCAATGATTGCTAGAAAGCCAACGATTGTCTCTGACACAGGAGGATTAACAGAAATTGTTACCCATAATAAAACGGGGTTAACAATTTATCCTAACGATGTGCAAAGCTTAGTAGATCAGGTGATTTATTGTATTGAGAATAAAAACGTTGCTAACGAAATTGCTCAAAATGGACAGGAACTTGCTAAAACGAAATATAATTGGGACTACATAGCCAAGGAAACAAATGCAATTTACCGAGAAGTTTATGCCAGTGGATGATAACGATCGTTTTTCTATGATTATAAATCGATTTATTGGACAGAAAAAAGGTACAAGAAGAGTGATTAGAGTATTGGGAGGGAGTTATAGATGAAAGCTGTTATTATGGCCGGTGGTAAAGGAACACGCCTTCGTCCTTTAACTTGTCACATTCCAAAGCCGATGGTACCACTCATTCAGAAACCGGTAATGGAGTATTCTATTGAATTATTAAAAAAACATGGAATTACAGATATAGCTGTGACGCTCCAATACTTACCTGATTGTATTAAGAATTACTTTGGTAATGGCAGTAAATATGGGGTTAACTTGCGTTACTTTGAGGAAAAGTTACCTTTGGGAACCGCGGGAAGTATAAAAAATGCAGAACAATTTTTAGATGAGCGCTTTATTGTCATTAGTGGTGATGTATTAACTGATTTCGATCTCTCTATGGGATTAGACTTCCATCTCAAAAAAGGAGCATTAGCAACAGTTTTTATGAAAGAAGTTGAATCTCCTCTTGAGTATGGTTTAATTATGACGAATGAACAAGATGAGATAGTTCGTTTTTTAGAAAAACCAAAGGTAAATGAGGTTTTTGGTAATACAGTTAATACAGGCATTTATGTGTTAGAGCGCGACATCTTGCAACATATAGAAAAGGGAGTTCTAATGGATTTTAGCAAAGATGTATTCCCTTTGTTAATTAAGGAGAAAAGACCATTTTTTGGATATAGAGCAGAAGGCTATTGGTCTGACGTTGGCAGCTATCGTTCTTACCAGGAAACACAATTTGATATGTTAAAAAAGAAAGTAAATGTTTCTCCGTCTTTAAATATCTAAAAATTCGAAATTATAATCTTAGGGATGGTAGGTGAAGAAAGTGCAGGTTAGTAGTACTGAACTTAGTGATTTAAAATTAGGTGTATGGATAGATGGCTTATTCACGTGGTTAGATGAAGATGGCTGGGTGTATGATAAGACTAAAGTCAATGAACAGATAAAAGTCTTTACTAATGTTGCTTTAAACCTTTCGGTAACAATAAAGTCCAATTTCTATGAAGAAACACTGCTACAAGTCATGACAATTCAAAATGGTCTTCATAAAGAGCGAGATATTAAGTTATTTTTTTGTCAGGAACTCATGGAAACTAAAGAGGAGAGTATTTCGTTCTATGCTCCCTCCGCTCAGGCAATTGTTCGCTCATATCAGAAAAAATTACTCTTATTGAATGGTAAGCTGAAAAACCGTGGGATTGTTCAATATTCTACAGATTTTGAAGATCAATGCTCATTAAGAGAAGGTTATGTTATGTTGCAGCCCTTTTCAATAAGCAGCCAAGTAAGCATATTTAGTATTGAAGGCGAAATAAAAGCCAATGAAAAAGTAAATGCTTATTTTTGGTTATGTATAGGAAATGATGAAGAGGATGTACTAAGAAATAATGCTGTTACCCAATTGAATCTCTCTTGCTTAGTTAATAATGAAACTGAATGTCTCTCTCGCTTAGGGAAGTGATCGTTAAGCCTATATGCTAAGCCCTCTAGTTTTAGGTGACTAAGATCTTACAGAACGTGGCTTTCTAGTCGTACTTTTGCAAATCGAAATGTATTTCCAAGAAGAAACTTAGCATACCAGGTCGTGTAGAGCTTTTTGATAATATGTCCAAAAGAAATACTTGATTGTTCTGAGGTATTTTGCTATTATTTAAAAGTATGATTGAAGTAAAGCATGTTTGGAGGGATAACGAATGCGTGTAAATATTACATTGGCTTGTACAGAAACTGGTGATCGTAACTATATCACTACTAAAAATAAACGTAATAACCCAGACCGTCTTGAGTTCAAGAAATATAGCCCAAGATTAAAGAAATATACTGTGCATCGCGAAACAAAGTAAGCAGACTTTTTCTGCTTACTTTTTTTTTACCCTTCACAAAGTTTAACTTTGTTAAATGTATAAAGTATAATAGAAATTAAGACATTTATAGATGAAATTATATAGTTGTGGTGATAAAAGTGAATAAGAGCTATTTTCGAAATGAGATGAAACAGCATCTTCAAGTGATGAGTGAAGGAGAATACTGGCAATATTCTAGCAACATTAAGGAACAACTCACACGCAGTGAAGAATGGGCACAAGCATTAACAATCGGTATAACTATTTCAACTGGCCGTGAAGTCGATACGATAGCGATTATTGAAGAGGGGTGGCGACAAAACAAACGTATTGTTGTACCGAAATGTAATCGGGAAAAAAGAGAACTGAATTTTTATCAAATTTCTTCTTTTAAAGATGTAGAGGACAGCTTTTATTCTTTAAAAGAACCGATCATTTCCAAAACACCATTCGTTTCACACGAGGATATACATTTGCTCGTTGTTCCTGGAATTGTCTTTGACAAAAGAGGATTTCGGATTGGTTATGGTGGCGGCTACTATGATCGCTATTTAGTTGATTATAAAAATAATACAGTGTCGCTTGCGTTTGACTTTCAAATTGTAGATGATGTTCCAAAAGAAGAACACGATATTGCTGTGCAGAAATTAATTAGTAATACATAACAGGTATGGGGGATGTTTAATAAAAATGGGTAAAATAGATCGTTATTCAAGGCAAATTCTATTTCAACCGATAGGGGAAGAAGGACAACAATTATTAGCATCAAAGAGAGTATTAATTGTTGGGATGGGAGCTTTGGGAACTGTTTTAGCTAATCATCTTGTTCGAGCTGGTGTTGGCCATGTTCGCTTCGCTGATCGCGATTATGTGGAAAAAAGTAATCTTCAAAGACAAATGCTTTTTGATGAGGATGATGTTAGTGAAGCTTTACCGAAGGCGATTGCTGCTCAAAAGCGTTTACAGAAGATAAACTCTGATGTAACAGTTGAGGGAATTGTTACTGACGTAACATTGCAAAACATCGCCGAGTTAATGGAGGGTGTAGACCTCGTATTAGATGGTACAGATAATTTTCAAACTCGTTTTTTAATTAATGATGCTTGTTATAAAAATGGTATTCCTTTTGTATATGGTGGAGCTGTTAGTTCAAGGGGAATGTCCGCGATATTTATTCCTGGAGTAACGCCTTGTTTACGTTGCTTTATAGGCGGTGGCAATACGACAGGGCAAACATGCGATACGATTGGCGTTATTTCCCCGGTAATCGATATTGTTGCATCATTTCAAACGATTGAAGCGTTAAAGTATTTAACAAATAATCATGATGTTCAAAGAAAAAGTTTAATAACTTTTGATTTGTGGAAGCATCATATATATGAAATGAAATTCACCAAAAGCAAAGAGAATTGTCCAACTTGTAGCTTACATGAATATCCGGCACTCCAAGGAGACGTAGAGCAATCGGTGACGTCCCTTTGTGGGAGAGAAACTGTTCAAATTAATATGGGACAAAAGTTAAATTTAGATGATTGGGCTGATAGATTATCAAAAATTGGAGAGGTAACAAAAACTCCATTCTTAATTCGAGTTCAATTATCTGAAGGTGAAAGGTTAGTTTTATTCCCTGATGGCAGAACACTTATACAAGGAACGGAAGATATATCGAGAGCTAAAAGCTTATATGCTCGCTATATTGGCTTGTAAAATAAAGCCATAATCTTAGATATAACTTGATATTGAGCACGAAAATTTCTAAAATTTTCTTTTTCATGTAAAATTAGATATCACAAATATATTTGTTACTAAGAAGGTGGAATTTTAATGGAACATAATAAAACAACAAGGGTAGTCGTAATTGGTACTGGCTTTGTAGGATCTAGTTATTCATTTGCTCTTCTTAATCAAGGAATTACAGATGAACTAGTCCTATTAGATGTAAATAAGCGCAAAGCTGAAGGTGACGCCATGGACTTAAATCATGGGATGCCATTTGGTTCGCCAATGAAAATTTGGGCAGGAGAGTATGAAGATTGTAAAGAGGCAGATATTGTTGTTATTACTGCTGGGGCTAACCAAGGACCTGGAGAAACGCGTTTAGATTTAATCGAAAAAAACGCTAAAATTTTTAAATCAATTGTTGGTGAGGTAATGAAGAGTGGCTTTGACGGAATTTTCATAATTGCGACAAATCCAGTAGATATCTTGTCATATGCAACTTGGAAATACTCTGGACTACCAATGGAGCGAGTAATTGGCTCAGGAACGATCTTAGATACTGCAAGATTCCGCTTTTTATTAGGTCAATATTTCAACGTCGATTCAAGAAATATTCATGCTTATATTATGGGAGAACATGGGGATACAGAACTTCCAGTATGGAGTCATGCTAATGTTGGTGGAAAACCAATTTCAAGTTATTTTGAAGATCATAAAGAAGGTCGTTCTTTAGAGGATCTTGATAAAATCTTTATTAATGTTCGTGATGCTGCTTATGATATTATTGAACGAAAAGGCGCTACGCACTATGCTATCGCTATGGGATTACTACGTTTAACAAGAGCTATCTTAAGAAATGAAAATTCAGTTTTAACGGTTTCAACGCTACTTAAGGGTGAGTATGGACTGAACGATATCTATATCGGTGTTCCTGCTATTGTTAATAGTAATGGCATTAGAGAAGTCTTAGAGTTGAGCTTGAGCGATGAGGAAAGTCAAAAACTACATCATTCAGCAGAAGTGTTACGCAAAGCGATGGGACCAATAAAGTAATACAGAAAAATGGGGTTGTCCAAAAAGCTAAGTAACAGCCACCTCAGGGCACGATATGCATTGTTTTATTTGCACTAAAACAATGCATATCGTGCCCTAATGAGGTTTGCTGTTACTTTTTAGGACAACCTTTTTTTGATAGCCTTAGATGTTTGCAATTTGTAATAAAAACCAAAGATTTTTTTTATGAAATTAGCATAAATTAGTCTCGTTAATGCAAACTTATTAATGAGGTGAAGTGAAAGTGTTTAATAATAGGAATGAAAATAGCAACGCGGTAATGACAATGTTAATTTCAATGATATCGCTATACTTTGTTTTTCAATATCGTTATCGAATTCTTAATCTTGTGTTAGGGACAAGATGGATTCGTCGTTTGGCTGTAACCGGTGCCCTACAAATTCCATTTATTCGTAATCGATTTTATGCTCGTTTTATGCCTTTTTAAATTTAAATGGTAACAGAGAAAATTGAAGTAGACAAATTTTGTCTGCTTCTTTTTCAATTACTTGGTTTTAACAGGATGAGGGAGCGATCTTCATGAGATGGAAAACAATTTGTTTTGATTTAGATAATACACTTTTTAGTCATGAAAAGGCATTTGAAAAGGCCATTCGTTATTGTTTTAAAGATATTTTAAGAAAGAAGAACATCCTAAATAAAGTTAATATTGATGATTTATTTGCGGTGTTCAAAAAAAATTGTGATCTTTTTTGGACAGATTATGAAGCAGGCATTTTGTCAGCTAGGGATTACAGAAGAAGGCGTTTTCTAGCTACAGCAGATTTTTTTAAGTTACGATTTACAGTCGAAGCTGCGGATGAGTTTCATGATCATTATTACAGTATCGTTGATGATTTTAGTGAGCCTTATCCTCATTTACATTCTTTAATTAGAAATTTGATAGCGGCAAATGTTAAAATAGGTATTATTACAAATGGAACTGCCGATACTCAATACAGTAAGATTAAGAAGTTAAAGCTTAATGAGTGGCTGACAACTGACTGTCTATTTGTTTCTGAAGAGTTGAAATTATCCAAACCTGATAAAGAGATTTTTGAACTTGCTAAGAAAAGGTTAAATGCAGAGGGGAGCTGTCTTTTTGTAGGTGATTCTTGGGAACACGACGTTGTAGGTGCTATTGAAGCGGGTTGGGAATCTATTTTTTTGAATACGAGAAACGAAGTTCCTAAAACTGATCATAAACCAGTTAAAATTTGCAGTAGTCTGCATGAGGTAGCGATATTCATTTACAATCAAAACAATTTGAAAGGATGAAATTATGAGCGGATATAGCCAAGACTTTTACTATTGGCGTTTTATTCATCATCTCGTTGCAAACGTTGGAATGAGTGCGTTTTTAGTAAAATCGGCCGAAAAAGAAATTTGGCTGGAAAAAGAGGACGCAGATGAAGCTACGATCGTACGGGTTTTTCGAAGTGATATGGACTGGAGTAGCTATATTGCTAGAGACTTAGATAACTTAGCTATAGATGCTGAGAAGGTCCGAAAAGAGTTAAGAAGTAAAAGATTACAAGTTATTAATCTATATATTTCAACCTTTTTACCGGTTGACTCGTACGAGAGATTCGTTGAAAAGAAGTATGTAACAACAAATAACCGGGTAAGCATCCAAACGTATATCATCGATAGTGAAATAGACAATCCTTTGAGAAATGCTAAGTTATCAGAACTATTAGGGTGCCAAATCCCTGATCAAACGAACGTGGATCTTGCTACTTCAGAAGCCATTGACCGTTATCGCCATGAAGTTGTAGCTATTTCAGATAAGAAACTAAAAAATGAAAAGGCTTTGTTCTCATATGGAAAGCCTGTTTTTACTACTTTAATCCTGATAAATATTCTCGTCATTTTTGGTTTTATAGAGTACTTTGGTAGTAGCACAAGTTTATTGACATTAGTCGAATTTGGAGCTAAATATGATCCTCTTATTCTAGCTGGTGAGTGGTGGCGTTTTTTTACGGCAATTTTTTTACATATTGGAGTTTTACATCTCTTTATGAATTCACTTGCCCTCTTTTATCTGGGTGGGGCTGTCGAAAGAATATATGGCACAGCGAGGTTCGTCCTTATTTTCCTAATCGCAGGCTTGTTTGGTTCTATTAGTAGCTTTGCTTTTAATAGTCAAGTATCAGCTGGTGCTTCAGGAGCGATATTCGGCTGCTTTGGCGCATTACTTTATTTTGGTGTAATCCACCGTAAATTATTTTTTAGAACAATAGGTAGTAATGTTATTGTTATACTTCTCATAAATCTCGTACTTGGTTTTCTAATCCCAGTGATTGATAATAGTGCACATATTGGAGGCTTAATTGGAGGCTTTTTAGCATCCTCAATTTTACACTTACCAAATCATAAGCAGAAAAAACACCAATTTATTACGTTTCTTATAACTGCCGCAGCTTTATCAGGATTATTGCTTTACGGATATACCGATCAAGAAAATTCTGAAAAAATCCATTTGATTAATATACAAATAGCACAGGAGCTATTGCAAAGAGGAGAAGTCGAAAAAGCATATCCGTTACTTCTAAATGCGGTTGAACAAGATCTAGCAATTACTGAAGCTTATTTTTTGTTAGCATATAGTGAAGCGAGGATGGGATTACTAGAGGACGCTGAAAGAAATTTATTACTTACAATTGAACAGCGTCCTGATATGCATGAAGCTCATTTTAATTTATCGCTTGTTTATTTTGAATTAAGACAGTATCTTGATGCCTATCGATCTGTTGAGAAAGCGTTAGAGTTAAATCAAAATAATGATTATCTAGAGTTAAAAAATACAATTGAACAGATTTTAGAAATGACTGATTAGATTTTGTGAAGCAGTTCTTAATTCATATTCAGTTCAGAATCTTTCTGTATTTCTAATCAAATGATATTTTTCTCCGTCTTTACTAGTAAAGACGATAATAATGTGAGAATAAGTATTATGGTATAAAATTAATGGAACACTACTACCAATTGGGCTTACGGTCTTTCCATCGTATTTTTGAATTCCTAAAAAGTAATGTTGATAAAGTGATGTCCATGTGTAGGCGACCATTTCTTGCGTCTCTTCCATTGTTATATTTGGTAGGCTCAAATAATTATATTCATATAAACTTGTTAATGGAACTGAATGATAATTTTTAATGTTAATTTCAAAAAAATCAATAAGTTCCTCCCACGTATATTCTAAATTTTGTTTAATAATCGTATCTAACACTCTTTTTCCCTCTTCTTCTGAAGGCGATTTTGGACTTTTAAAAAATTCTATAGTGCTTAATGGCGAATCTAAAATGTAAATTTGGTCATAGCTCATTGTTTGCACGCTTTTTTTTATATCATTCGGATAATCAAGTTGCCCATAGTGAAACGTTATTGCCTCATAGTGACCACTATCTTCACCAGCAATTTTTGCGGTTTGGTCTAGTTCGTTACTATTCTGTTTAGTTTTGGCCAGTGTTTCCTTTAGACGTCCATCCTCAAAAAGTAAAGATATATCATGACTTATGGACAATTTTTCGTCTATTTCTGAGTTTGTTTTCCATTCTAGCGTATATTCATCTTCATCATTTTGATTGATAAGATTAATTGATGTATTAGCGTTAAGAAATTTATTCTTCTCATCAATAGGTAAATGGGTAATCGTCTCCAAAAACGTTTCATTCAAAGATGGCAAATAGTATAGAAGACTACCAGTCATTAATGCTACAATTACAATAATTGCAATTAGTACCTTCTTCAAAGATAATCCCTCCTCGGACAGCCTATCTAACTTTATGTTAGGAACGAGTGAAATATTACAAACTTAAGGAGTGAATGAAATGTCATTTAACGTGAATACAAACGAGATTGTTAGTTTAATAGAGCAATTAGTAAACATTCCAAGCCCTTCAGGGAATACAGAAAAGGTAATTAAATTCATTGAAAGATATTGTGATGAGATTCAAATTCAGTCGACCCGTAATCGCAAAGGTGGCTTAGTTATTACGATTGATGGGGAAGATACTTCGAAACATCGGATGTTAACAGCTCATGTCGACACATTAGGAGCGATGGTTAAAGAGATAAAGAAAAATGGTCGTCTTAAATTAACGATGATTGGTGGCTTTCGGTGGAATGCAGTGGAAGGAGAATATTGTCAGATCGAAACAAGTACAAATGACAATCGTATATACACTGGAACAATTTTAATGCAACAAGCTTCTGTTCACGTTTATAAAGATGCCGGCACTGCTGATCGCGATGAGAAAAACATAGAGGTTAGAATTGACGAGAATGTTAATAGTGATGAGGATGTAAAAGCCCTTGGTATTTCAATAGGTGATTTTGTTTCATTCGCACCAAGGTTCGAAAAAACAGCAAGTGGCTTCATAAAATCCCGTCACCTTGATGACAAAGCTAGTGTAGCAATCTTATTAAACTTAATAAAGGTTATAAAAGAAAGTGAACTTAACTTACCATATACCACTCACTTTCTTATTTCAAATAATGAGGAAATTGGTTACGGAGGTAACTCGAATATCACCCCGGAAACTGTCGAGTATCTGGCTGTAGATATGGGAGCTATCGGTCTTGGGCAAACAACGACTGAATATTGCGTTTCTATTTGTGCAAAAGATTCTAGTGGTCCATATAATTTACGCTTAAAAAATAAACTTGTTCAATTATCGCAAGCCCACAACCTTAATTATGAAATTGATATATATCCTTATTACGGTTCCGACGCTTCTGCTGCAATTCGTTCGGGGCACGACATCGTTCATGGGTTAATAGGACCAGGAATTGCCGAATCTCATTCTCACGAACGAACACATAAATCATCATTAGAAAATACAAGTAAATTGATTTATCACTATCTACTATCAGAAATGGTTTAAAGAGAAGCTATCCTTCTTTTAAAAAATTTAAATATCAGATTAGCAAAGTTGGATGTTTTCTTTGCTAGTCTGATTTTTTTTATAATTTAAGAAAATACAAGCGTTAAAAAATGTTTAGCTAGAAGTCCTACTCCTGCCCTTACTCGTCGCTAGAGCTTCCAAGAAGGTTACGCTAAGATGTTGTTTGTCGAAGCATTTGCTTGCGCCGTTCTTATTTTTATCATTGATTTCATTACCCTTTTTTGCATGGAATTATCTACTTTAGAGAAAAATGTAATTGAAGTGGAGGCGTAAAAAATGTCAAACGAACAAATGAAGCAGCGGGCGTCTATTAATTATGATGAGAATATCGCATATTTAAGCAAAGAACTAGGCGTTGACAAGAGTTTTGACTTAATTAGGATTGACCTTAAATATGGCGGTAAGAATATGGCGTTTTTTCTCGTTGATGGTTTTGCCAAAGATGAATCCTTGACACAAATTCAAAGAGAGTTTATGGCAATGAAGGAAGAAGAATTATCAATAGATGCCTTACAAACGCTTATTAAATCCAAAATTCCTTATGTTGAAATTGATACCGAAAAGGATTTAGATAAAGTTGTTGACCAAGTCCTGGCTGGACCGGCGGCCCTTGTAGTCGAAGGAATAGATGAAGTAATTTTGATTGATACGAGAACATATCCAGTTCGAGGCCCTGAAGAACCTGATACTGAACAAGTAATTCGAGGAGCAAAGGATGGATTTGTCGAAACACTAGTAATGAATGTTGCTTTAGCTAGAAGGAGAGTAAGGGATAGGACACTTCGTAATGAGTATATGATGGTAGGAAGGCGCTCTAAAACAGATATATGTGTTTCTTATATTGAAGATATAGCCGATCCTTTAGTTGTTAAAGAAGTTAAAGCAGCTCTAAAAAAAATAGATACTGATGGCTTACCTATGGGTGATAAAACAATCGAGGAGTATTTATTTGGACAGCATTATAATCCATACCCACTTGTCCGTTATACCGAGCGTCCTGATGTGGCGGCAGCTCATCTCTTTGAAGGACATGTTCTGATAATGGTTGATGGTTCACCAAGTGTAATTATTACACCAACAACGTTTTGGCACCATTTGCAACATGCTGAGGAATACCGGCAAAAGCCGATTATTGGTATTGCTCTAAGGCTAGTGAGATTTACAGCGGTTTGGGCGTCCATTTTTTTACTGCCATTTTGGCTTTTATTAGCTACTAATCAAGCACTACTTCCTGAAGGTTTAAAATACATAGGGCCAAATGAAACTGGGAGTGTCCCTTTATTAGGACAGTTTCTTATTGCAGAAGTTGGAATTGAGATGTTAAGGATGGCTGCAATCCATACTCCATCGGCATTGGCAACTGCCTTAGGTCTTGTGGCAGCCATTTTAATTGGCCAAGTGGCAATAGATGTTGGTTTATTCTCACCGGAAGTTGTTTTGTATTTAGCTGTGGCTGCTGTAGGTTCCTTTGCTACCCCAAGCTATGAAATGAGTTTAGCGAATCGTTTAATTCGAGTTGTACTCTTAATAGCAACAGGCTTCTTTCATGTTTTTGGCTATGTTATTTCAATAACATTACTATTAATATTACTTACAACAATGAGAGTGTTTGATACACCATATTTGTGGCCATTTATGCCTTTTTCGGCAACAAGTTTTCGTGATGTGATCTTTAGATCACCAATCCCCTTAAAGAGACAAAGACCGAAGGCAATCCACCCATTGGATGAGGATCGTTAACAGTTAACGCTTATATATAGTAAAAAGGGTGGCATTTGGCCACCCTTTTTTATTCCATGTCGCGTTTGAAAATATCATCCTCAATAAAAAAATCATATTCAGTTCCGTCGTTTATTGCGGTGCTACTCGCAAGTACAAGGCCAATCGGAGTTTCGTGACCATCATTGACAACTGTAAAAGGAACCTTGTATTTGCTAGCTTCTTTAAGGTAGTTTGAAAATAAACTATAAGATAATTCACCGTTTATGTATAAATGTAAATCTTTTTTGGAGCGGATGATGTCTAGAGCTTCAGGATACATTCCTTTATGAATTACTTGTTTGTTTGTTAACGCTAAATATATTCGTTCACTAATTGTTGTTAGGAACAATGCTCTTTCTTCTGGAAGTGTTTCTGCGACACCTCGTATTCCTTGAAGCAACAATTCATGTAATTTATTCTGCTGCAAAATTAATCCCTCTTTTCTATATAGCCTCTAATAAAACATTTTTTAAATTCTTGTCCTTAATATAAGCATTTCAACATAAACTGATACAAGTACTTAAATTGGGGTGAGTTACTCGTGGCAATCATTATATCTTCTATTTTAACTATTTTACTAGTAGGTTTGTCAACAGGAGGATTACTTGTTTCAAGACGTATAGGACCTCATCAAACAATATTTGTTGTGGTAGGGCTGGCATTTTTCCTATTTTTCTATATTGGCATGTTTATTGGCAGTAGATTCTTAGGATTTGTTAGTCATGGAGTAATAAGTATTGTCTTAGGAATATTTTGTTTAGGTCTAATCGGTTTTTTAGTTTGGAAGTATGATCCTGCTTTCGGCTATGTAAAGCAAGAACCAGTTTCTCTTACTGTATTTATCGCATTTTTCTTACTATTAGGCATGGAATTAGCAATAGCAGAAATGTCGTTGTGGTTTACACTTTTTGGTACCGTTATTTTTAGTGGTGGTTTATATCTTGGGTTTATGTTTATCTACCAAATCGTCCATCGCTATCGCACTCCACAAATCATGGCATTAATTCCACTGATTCCCCTTCTATTCATTGGCCTTTTTAAACTGATATAATATAAGGTATAAATGGAATAAGATAGGGTGGATAGTAAATGACGACAATGTATGAATTAAGACAATTTTTACAAAAGCATGGTGCTTTTATTTATACAGGTGACCGTGCAGGTGACCTCGAACTATTTGAAATGGAGTTAAGACAACTATACGATTGGGATATGATTGACATAAAAACGTTGCAACAAGGTTTATTAATCCTAAGGAAAGAATTAAATGAGCTCCAAAAAATAAAAAACGATTGATACTGACCGTTGTTAGACACAATAACAGTGGGTGAGTGAAATGAATAAGTTATCGTTCGAACATGTATGGAAACAGACAGAAACAAATTTTGAACTCAAGAATGTTTCCTTCACTATTAATAAAGATGAATGGCTCCTAATTTCTGGGCCATTCGCTCAAGGGAAAGAGACATTACAAAAGATAATCTTAGGATTTGAGCTAAATTGGAAAGGTTCCATTTTATTAAATAATGAATCCATTAAAGATATTGTTAATTATAACGAAAAAATTGCCTTTATCCATAATCATTTACAATTAGAAAATGGGAGAGATTCAATTTATGACTATTTAGCCTTTCCACTAAAGCTTAGAGGCGTATCTGAAAAAGAAATTAGTCAGGAGATTAACTCCGCATTACGAAAATTTTCCTTCTTATTGGAAATTGAAAGAGAGATGAATACTTTATCGCTGCAAGAAAAGGTAATTATTGCTTTTGTCAGAGCAACTTTATTGAAACCGAGTCTTATTGTTATTGATGAACCGTTTTATCAATTACCGAATAGTAAAAGGAAAGTGATTATAGCAACGATGCAGGAAAAACTCCGTTTTTGGAAAGATTGTCCCGTTATTATTTTTAGTAGTTATGTATTGGAGTGGCTTCATTTTTGTGATCGTATAGCGGTTATTCATCAAAAGAAGCTTCTTCAAATCGGCGTTCCAAGTGTTCTTTTAGAAGAACAAGAACATGTTTTTGTTGCTAAATACTTAAGGGGGGATGGCATAACCTTTTTAAGTGGTTATTTAAAAGATCATTTGTTTATGACAAGTGGAATTTCCTTTTATCTTCCTGAAGAACTTACTCGAAAAAAGGAGCTCTATGAAGGACAAAAACTTTTGCTTGGCGTAAAATCAACAAGCTTTCATGTAGTAGACAAGCCCGTTTGTAGTAGTGATGGTGTGTCATTTGAAGCTCCAATTCACATTTTGCAGGAGGAAGAAGAGTACTATAAGATCTATTCAAATTTAGGCTCTCAACCTTTAGTTGCCCAAATTAAAAAAAGTGGTAAAATTGAAAAAGGGGAGCGAGTTCGACTGTTTTTTCATTATAAAGATTTACTGTTTTTTGATGGGAACACAGAAAAAAGATTAATGCAAAGAGGTTGATAAAATGGATAATCATTGGTACGTTGGTGTTGATATTGGTGGAACAACTATTAAAATGGCAATAATCAATACATATGGTGAAATGATCACAAAATGGGAAATTCCTACAAATGTTGAGGATAAGGGAAAACATATAACTACTGATATTTGTAAAGCTATTTTTATGAAAATGGATGAATTAAATGAACCTAAAAGTAAGTTAGCAGGAATTGGCGTTGGGGCACCAGGATTTATTAATATGGAAACAGGCTTTATTTATAAAGCCGTAAATATTGGTTGGACTGATTTCCCTTTAAAGGATCGTCTTGAAGTTGAAACAGGCCTTCCTGTAGTCGTAGATAATGATGCTAATTTAGCTGCTCTTGGAGAAATGTGGCGTGGAGCAGGCGATGGTGCGAAAAATTTACTTGCTGTTACTTTAGGCACTGGTGTTGGAGGCGGTCTAATTGCCAATGGAAACATTCTTCATGGGGTTAATGGAATGGCTGGTGAAATTGGACATATTACATCCCTTGCAACTGGGGGGGCACCATGTAATTGCGGGAAAACAGGTTGTTTAGAAACGATTGCATCAGCAACAGGTATTGCCCGTATTGCAACAGAAATGGTAAATGAAAATACTGATAGTGAGCTTTCAGCAATCCTAATTCGTAAAGGGAAACTTACAGCAAAAGATGTGTTTGATTGTGCTAATAATGAGGACAATATAGCGTTGCAAGTTATAGACGAGGTATGTTTTCATTTAGGATTAGCAATCGCCAATCTGGCTAATGCGATTAATCCAGAAAAAATTGTCATTGGTGGTGGAGTTTCAAAGGCTGGAGACATATTACTAAGACATCTTAATAAACATTTCAATCTGTACGCCTTACCAAGAGTAGCCGAGGGAGCAGAGATTACCATTGCTACCCTAGGTAATGATGCTGGAGTTATTGGTGCAGTTTGGTTAATTAAACAAAAGATAAATAAATGAAACTAGTTTGCGGTCAGGCTCGTAATTAATAGAGCTTGGCTTTTTTAATTTGTTACAGTTGTCGATTAATGCGATAATGATAAAAGGGAAACGAGGAGGGTGCGAAATGTTGAAAACTATTTTTATCATCATAGGACTTATTTTACTTACTAGTTGCAACAAGTTTGATGAGATTTTACATGTTAACGATGTAAGCATGCACTCCTCAAATCTAACTTATAAATCGGGTGTCCCACTACTATTAACAAAACCAGAACAGTTACAAACGATCGGAGTCAATATGTATAGTTTTGTAACGGTAAATGAATGGTTTGATCAAGATACGATTTTATATTTGAGTGATGAAAGTGGAATTTCTTATATTTATAAGTTTGATATTTTGACAGGCGAGGAAGAAGTATTTTTTCAAATAAATGAACCAATCTTACATTTGGAGGCTAATCCTGATAACTCAATCTTTACTATTGAAGTAGCCACTATTAACGGTCAAAAAGAGCTATATTTTATTAACAAAACTGGTGAGGTCCTTCATAAACTAGAGGGGATTGGCGATGAATTTCACCTATATTGGAATCCTTATAAGGAAAATGAATTGGTCATTGCTGTTTTACAGGAAGATTATTCAATGAAGATGTTAAACTTTAATCTTCGTTCAAAAAGCTTAACAAATTTTGATTTTGATTACTATTATTTACAATGGATTGCAGAGGAAGAAATGGCATATTTGAAATGGGACTCGTTTTCACTTAGCTACTATGCCCCTTTGTTTTCGTATAATAAAAGGACAGATCGTGAAATGAAAATAGCAGATGATGTCATTGCCTTTTTTGGCTATCGTGATTTTTTCTTAACGATTTCAACTGCTGATTCTACACTTCAAAAGTCGAACTATCTTTTTTATCACTCAGAGTCAAAAAAGGAGCTTGAAAATCTTCAAGTTCCGATTTTAAATACATACTCTGGGCAATGGTGGATACCGAATCACGATTTTCATACACCTAGCAGAACATTTTATCTAATTAAGCCAAATACAAGTGGTGATGTTTTTGATTACCCAGATGGCTACAAAATAGTTTCTTTTCAAATTGAGACTGGTATAACGAAGGAGATTATCTCTATAGATACTAATTATCCAATCAAACTTTCTCCTGACGGCCGTTGGCTTTTGTTTGGTTATCAACTAGAAAATATTATTGATATAAATAACAGAGAAATTCATTCACTACTATATTGGTAAGCAAAAGGATTGAAATTAACTTATTTTCTGTCATAATTAAATTATCGAGTTAGGTCTAGCTCTTAATTTTTCCACTCGACATCTTTAAACTTTAGTAAAGACTAGGGGTGCCAACTTCTTGGCTGAGAAAAAGGTTATCCTTTTACCCTTGAACCTGATCTGGGTTACACCAGCGTAGGAAAGTCGCCGATCTTATGCTACTTACTAGCCGTAATCCGTCTTTCTAACAGCGGGTACGGTTTTTTTTCGGTTAGAATTTGTTTCACCTGGTTCAATAACATTTTATGGAGGTAACCAAATGCGAGATTTTAAGTTATATGCAATTACAGGAGAAGAATTTCACAAAGGTAGAGAGTTAGTTCAAGTCATGGAAGAAGCCATCATCGGTGGTGTTGATATTATTCAACTTCGAGATAAAAATAGTAGTAAAAAAGAAGTTCTTGAAAAGGCAAAGCTACTAAAAGGTTTAACTGAAAAATACAATATTCCTTTAATCATAAATGACCATATTGATGTGGCACTTGCAGTAGATGCAGATGGAATTCATATCGGACAAGATGATTTGCCACTGCTTGAGGCACGTAAAATTCTAGGGGGAAATAAAATTATCGGTATTTCAACTCACAAAATTGAAGAAGCACGTGAGGCAGAGGTGAACGGTGCTGACTATATTGGAGTCGGGCCAATTTTTCCAACTAAAAGTAAAGTCGATGTTGTTGATCCTGTAACAACTAAATATATCGAGGAAGTAGTAAAAGAAATTAAAATACCATTCGTAGCAATTGGGGGAATTAAACTTCACAATGTTGATCAAGTACTAAATGCGGGGGCAACTAGAATTTGTGCGATCAGTGAAATTGTTGGTAATGAGAATGTAACAAAAGCTTGTCAATTATTCATAAAAAAAATAGAAGAAAGGATGAGTGTTAAGTGATTATAGTGATTAACGGTGAAGAGACTGAACTAGAACTTGAAACTTTAGCAGATGTCGTAAACCATTTTAAATTAGATGAAAACCTTGTTGTTACAGAAGTAGATGGTTCAATTATAGAGATTGAACAACGAACCCAAACAAAGCTATCTGAAGGAATGAAAATTGAAATTGTCCAATTTGTTGGCGGTGGTTGATCATATGGGTGAGACAGCAACTCAGTCTATAGCTACTCACGCAATGTGACTGACTCTTACGGGGAAGGCTCTATAGGGTACCTTTAAAAAAGAAAAGAGGGTATAGAATGATGATAGGAAAAGCATTAACGATAGCTGGTTCTGATTGTGGTGGTGGCGCAGGCATACAAGCAGATTTAAAAACATTTCAAGAACGTGATGTTTTTGGTATGAGCGTTATTACGGTGTTAACAGCGCAAAATACGTTAGGGGTACACGGAGTATTTCCACAAACGCTTGATGCCATTGAAGGTCAAATTGACGCGATTTTTCAAGATATGGGAACTGATGCTGTTAAGACCGGAATGCTCTTTTCAGAGGAAATTATTAATTTAGTCGCTGCTAAGTTGCAATACTATAATGTGAAAAATATTGTCGTTGATCCAGTAATGATTGCCAAAGGTGGAGCACCTCTTTTACAAAAACAAGCAATGGATGCATTAGTAACAAAGTTGCTTCCATTAGCAACAGTTATTACGCCTAATATTCCAGAAGCATGTGAAATACTTGGCTTAAGTGCTATTGATACAATCAGTGAAATGAGGCTAGCGGCTGAAGCTTTACATAAACTTGGACCGAAGTTTATTGTATTAAAAGGCGGCCATTTAGAAGGTGAAAATGAAGCGATTGATGTTCTTTTTGATGGTGAAAACTTTCACTATTTTGAAGCAAAACGAATAAAAACGATTCATACACATGGAACGGGGTGTACGTTTGCAGCCGCTATTACAGCTGAATTAGCTAAAGGTGAAGATATTAAAACAGCTGTTACAACTGCAAAGAACTTTATTCAAGCAGCAATTGAACATTCTTTATGTATTGGTAAGGGAATTGGACCGACTAAGCATAGTGCATATCGGCTGAATAGATAGTTAGAATAAACCAGAGACTGTTTAAAAAGTATAGGATACTTCTGAACAGTCTTTTTTATACATCTTTTAAGTATTTTTACATGCGTATCAATAAGTGCTATGCTAGTCACAGTAACGTTATATCGTTACTTATATAATGAAATATGTAGATTCGGAGGGGAAATGTGAATAAGTTTGTTTTTTTACTACCTGTAAGTGTGATGTTTTTATTATTTTATTTTGGTTTTCATTATATTAATAATAGTGAGACAGCTACGAATGAATCGTTACAAAACGATATTACCATCTCTTTAGATGTAAATAGGAATGGGAAAGAAGTAAGGCTAACAGGAGCATGGGATTGGACGCAGATGCCTGTTGATGGTTTAATTGGGGATGATTATATAATGATATCTCTAGTACGTGAAGATGGAAAGGTGATCACTACCGAAAATTATCTTTCTGCGGAGTTGTCTCTACTAAAAGGAAATGAACAATTGCAGTCTATTTCTGGTGAATTAGTTGATAATGTGGTTATTTTTACATTTCCTAATCAAATTATTGAGCATGAAAGCTATGGTAATCGCGGTGAAGTGGAGGTTGTCCTTCAGTTGGATGACGATCATTCATACAATGCAACATTTACATATGTTCATACATGGATAGATCATCAATTAGTGGGCTTTAATAGGCTTCACTCTTTAGAAGCTGGCCTTTCAGATATATTAACAAATAAGTATTGGTCAGTGATTAGGTCAAAACAGTTTTAAAGGAGTGTGGAGCTTCATTGATTAAAGGTATGTCATATGAAAATGGGATTTTCTTTATTGGCAAACGTCATATATCTTGTGCTTACAATGACAAAGGCAAAATTGGTGAGTGGGTTAAGCCGTTAAATAGTAAGTCGCTGTTGCTAGCAGGTAAGCAAGTTATTTTTGCAATGCCACTATGGTTTAAGTTAATCACTATTTTCTACTTTTTATTAATATTCTTGCCAAAACTTTTAGTTTTATATGGGGGAGAATTAGGGTGGGAAGGACTTCCTTATTATTTTGCGCTTTACCATATGTTTGGAACTCATTTTGTTTTTCCAACTAATTTACGTAAATATCATGGAGCAGAACATAAAGTGTTTAGTTATCGTGGTGTAAAGGCAATGTACAATGCTGATAAAATTAAGCAAGCAGCCATAACAAACCGATATTGTTCTACTAATCTTGTTGTTGTTTATTTTAGTAGTGTTATTGTTTTAACCGTTTGTACATTATTCTTTTATTCCTTTGCAGTAGCAATTGCATGGGCTAGTTATGGCTCTTTGTTGTTAGCGCCACTAGTTAACTCACAGTTGAACCACCCGTTTATGAGTTTAGTCCGAGATTATGTGTTGAGAATTTCTTATTTTCTCCAAGTACGAGTGACTACTACTGAACCTGACGATGTTCATCTTAGAACAGCGATAAGGTCTTATCGAAGATTGGCCTTAAAAGAGTTTCCAAGTGAAATTAGGGAACAATTAAAACCAAAAAAGGAGGAGAAAAAGTTGGCGATCGTTGATATTACCATTATTCCTATTGGAACGAATGAGCCTAGCGTAAGTGATTATGTGGCTGACATCCACCGAGTATTAGAAACTTATCAGGAAAAAGTAAGCTATAAACTTACACCGATGAGTACAATCATTGAAGGGGAACTACCCGTGTTGTTTGAAGTAATACAAGCACTTCATGAAGTTCCTTTTGCCAAAGGTGTTCAGAGAGTTGCTACTAATATCCGTATTGATGACCGTCGTGACAAAGAGCAGACGATGTCTAGTAAGCTAAGCAGTGTAGAAGAAAAGTTAAAAAGAGAAGAATAATACTTTTCTTAATTTGATCTGTCTAAAAAGTAGCAAAGAGGGCTGACTCAAGTACGAGTCAGCCCTCTTTCCAGTTCTTACGATCCACTTCCTATAAAAGGAGATAAAATTGTCATAACAGAAAACCATCCGAATACAGCTAAAGATAAAAATGCAAATGCTGCTCCAAAAAGGTTTTTACGGCGAAATTCACGGTACATACCAAAACCACTTAGAATTGCAACTAATAATGTAATAATACCTAAAACCATCTTGTACAACCTCCTTCATTAACTATGTAGCATATTTTTGTAAAAATACGATTACCTACTATGATTTTATTGAATTTCATAATTCATTATTTTCGCTACTATGTTTTAAATGTAGTTGCGTAGAAAGCATTCGCAACTACATTTAGATTGATGTAGCTCGATTAAGGTAATTATGAAATTCACTCGATTACTACTATTATTTTAATTGTTTTCAAAACGTTTGTCGAGGGGCTACTTTACAATAGAGCTAAAGTGTAAATAGTATTTATGGATAAAATGTTACAATTACCCTATAGGCATCTGCAATACCTTCGATTAATTGTTGATGATAACGCTCTACGTAAAACTGTGTTCGCTCTAAAGTTTCATCAATTGCAATTAAATGTTCATCCATTTGCTCTAAAGCGGTATGGACGTTTTTTTCATTATGTCCGGAAATCGTAAAAGGAATTACTAATTCAGCATATAAGTAATAGTTTTTTTCGTTGGAGAGAAATCCAAAATCAATAAAGGTTCTTTTTGTCTCTGGTTTTTCTAGTTTATAAAGAGTAAATTCACTTTCAAAAACGTTATACTCACTTAATAAGCTTTCTAACTGCAGTCTATCGTTTTCGTCTTGGACTATGATGCCAAATTGATAATAATCTAACCGATGTTTACTAACATACTGTTGGACTCGGTCGTTTTCAGTAAGAATATCTGCAGTATCAGTAACGAGTTCTAGACCTGTAATTTTTTTCATAGATCCTCCAATTTTAAATGAAATTTTGAAAGCTTTGCTATTTAAGTGTAAAATAAAAGACAGCTAATATGCAAAGGAGACGATTTATGTGGAATGGAAACAAATACCTTTAGGCCCTTTACAAACGAATGCCTACGTTTTATATGATGAGAATAAAGAAGCGGTCATTTTTGATCCAGGCGGGGAAGGCGAAAAATTAAACAATTGGCTTAAATCAGAAGGTCTTATACCAAAGGCTATTTTGCTAACGCATGGTCATTTTGATCATATTGGTGCGGTTGATGATGTCCGCGATCAATGGGAAATCCCGGCATATATACATAAGAAAGAGAAAGATTGGCTAGCAGATCCCCAAAAAAATGGCTCATCATTGTTTATGGGATCAAAGGCTGTCAAAGCGAAAAATGCAGATTTTTTAATTAAAGAAGAAGGTACACTTGAAATTGGCCCTTTTACTTTTGAAGTATTAGAGACGCCTGGTCATTCGCCTGGTAGCGTTTCTTACTATTTTAAGAAGCTAGGGATTGTTTTTTCTGGTGATGCTTTATTTGCTGGGGGGATCGGAAGAACTGACCTTCCAGGTGGAAACCATGATGTATTAATGGAAAGTATAAATAAAAAATTAATGGAGTTACCTGAGAACACAATTGTTGCTAGCGGACACGGCCCGCTAACGAGAATTGGTATTGAAATGGATTCTAACCCTTTTCTTTCGGGGTTTGCATAAATTATTTAGAAACGCTGTTAAATGCTCTGCATAAAACCCTTTGTTTGAATTTTGAATAATGGTAAACATAAAAAAGGAAAATAGTGGAACACTATGAAAAACAAGGAGGGTTTTAGTTTGAGTAGTGTTTCTATTTTTTTTAACAGTTTTCACATTTTTCAGGGATTTTTGGGGCTTTCAATGAATGGCTGGATTTTAGTAATCATTATGGTAAGTTTATCAGGAGCTGCTTTCTTTATTTATTATGGTGCCAAAAGAAATGGCCAATTCGATGATGTTGAAGGAATTAAATATAGAATGCTGTTTGAGGAAGAAGAGGAATGGGAGTATCACGATTAAATAAAAAAGGAGGCTGACTCTACGGGAGCCAGCCTCAAATGGGGAGTTAATCTTAGTTATCATAAATGAACTTTTGAGGGGAGGGGGAACTCCCGAAGATCATTGCTAACTTACAAATTTATTATATAATGATATAAACAACGTGTCAATAGTGTTAATTATTTTTTTTGAAGTAAAGTTTAATAGGGGGAATTTTTCTGAAAAATACGATCGTTTCAAAAATAAAAAAAACAGATAATCGTATGATTACTTATGCTGAGTATATGAATTTTGTCCTTTATGATCCTGATATTGGGTATTATATGAAAGATAAAAAAAAGTTAGGAAGAGATGGTGATTTTTATACTAGTAGTGGCGTCCATGCTGTTTTTGGCCGCGCATTTGCTCACTTCTTTTTAGATCTTGTTGAAAAAGAGCATCTGCCAGCTAGTATTTGTGAGTTTGGTGGTGGCGATGGCCGCTTTGCAAAAGCTGTTATTGATGAATGGGAGCTTATTACCAGTAATAAGTCATTACTCTACACAATCATAGAAACGAGTCCCTATCATCGTAGCGAACAAAAAAAGCTTTTAGGTGAAAAAAGTGGGTTTAGGCAATTTGCTAGCTTAGAAGATTTAAGAGATAAGGACTCAACTAGATTTGAAGGGATTATTTTTTCAAATGAATTACTTGATGCCTTTCCAGTTCATGTAGTTGAAAAACATCATTCTGAGCTAGTAGAAATTTTTGTATCTTTAGATGAAGAAGACAATTTAATTGAATTGAAACAGCTATGCTCAAAAAAGCAACTTGTAGATTGGCTAAAAACTTACGGACCTGATTTAAAAGAAGGTCAGAGAATAGAAGTTCCGATTTATATGAATTCCTGGCTGTCTAGTATAAACGACTTTCTTAATAGAGGATTTGTTGTAACGATTGATTATGGATACACGAAAGAAGACTGGACATTGCCAGAAAGGAAAGATGGTAGTCTACGTGGTTACTTCAAGCATCAAATGATTAATAATCCGCTACAACATCCAACAGAAATGGATTTAACTACACATATCCACTTAGATGCCTACGAAACAATCGCCAATGAACTTGGTCTTGAAAAAATTGTCGGGTTAAAACAAAGTCGGTTTCTATTACAGATCGGGATGCTAAAATTTTTACAAGAGAATTACGATCCAAATCCTTTCTCAGAAAAAAGCAAACTGAACCGAGCCATAAAAACTTTGATTAATGATACTGGGATCAGTGCTGCATTCCATGTTTTTCTACACGGAAAAGGTATGACCAATTCCAAATCTTATCGGCTATTTACGGATGATCCTTATCAACTTTAAGAACAACCATGCATAATACAAAAGCAATAAAAAAGGCGACTCAATGAGTCACCTTTTTTAAAAGATAAGAAAGTTAATTTTTGAACTTTAAAAGTTGTCTAGCGCAGAGCGCCAGCTGCTCCTGCGGATACTAGTCGCAAAGCTTTCTAGATGTGTACTCAAGAAGTTGCTTGTCGAAGCACAGCAGGCGCTCTGCGCTTTTCTTATATTTCTTAATGGCCACCAATACCAGGTACCATTATAAACGTTGTGTAATACGTAAATCCAACAAAGAATAATGTAAGAAAAGCACCAAAAATGTATAAGTACATACGTTCTGAAAGATTTAAGTAACTTAATGCTAAAAATGCGCCAGTAATACCGAAGAAAAGAATTGCTGTTGCATGCATGTCACCAACCATAAATAAAATTGCGAAAATACCTGTCCAGAAGCTTAAAACACGATACATACGCTCCACGTTTAACCCCCCTTTTTTATGTATAGGATATACACATTTAAATTTATTAAAAAATAAATTTAAATGTGTATGAGTAGATTACAATAGGTCTATTATATACCATTTGAAAACTACTTGTAAACAACGTTAAGGTAGTACTAACGTTTTGTATGAACAGAAACTATATTCAATACTGTCGGACATATAGCTGTTTTTATTTAAGTTAATTTCACCGAAGAAGAAATCGAAAAACCCATTAATTAACGCTTGATGCATTTTACAAATTGGAGCACGATCAGGAACTAGTTCCTTAAATGTACAATTATAAATTCTAAAGTTAACTTCGTGCGTTTCTTTGTCGTAATGCATTTCTGGATTTAAGCCTTGTTGAAGAGCTACTGTTTTAATGTGAGTTAACTTTTCTTCATTAGAAAGCTCGTTAAGGTTTAAGTCAAGCGCTTGTAAGTACATTCGTGAAGTTTCATAGCCGAATTTACGTCCTGTTTTCATTAAGGCTTTTTCACCAACTTCGCCTAAGCTTAGAAGTGTATCAATGGCAATTTCGGATAATTTCTGATAATCACGATATGGGAACTGGAGGCTAACTACTTCATCGGACAAACGATAAAACCTACTTGGACGTCCGCCTTTTCCAGTTTTTTTCGTTTCTGAAATTAACATGTTGACATCTTCTAATTTAGTTAAATGAAGCCTTGCCACATTTGCATGGATTTCAAATGCATCAGCAATTTCTTGTACAGTAACATCTCGATGTTGCTTTGTTACATATTGATATATTGAAAAACGTGTTGGATCGGATAGTACGCCAGTTATTTTTAGAGTATGATGCTCCATCTATTTTCACTCCCTATGAAATTCTGACTTAATTATAATACAGTATCAAATATAAATAAATGCGTTTTCAAGCTTATTATGTGACTAAAGGTAGAAATTATATGAAACTTTTTTGAATTTTTTCTATTTAGAGGCAGTTTTCATCACAAAGTAGCGCCAACAATCATTGTTTGGATGTACTAGTTAGTTGTTTTAAGTTTCAATAATATAGGGGACCTGTCATAAATTCACATATAAAAAAGATGACTATTCTCACAAGTCATCTTTTTATAGGATTCATGAAGTTCATAATTCATTATTTTCGCTAGTAAGTTCTAAATGTAGTTGCGTTAAAACATTCGCAACTACATTTAGTTTGAAATAGCTCGATTATGATAATTATGAAATTCACTCGATTGTATGATTATTATTATGGCTGGGATGGCAGGATTCGAACCTACGCATGACGGAGTCAAAGTCCGTTGCCTTACCGCTTGGCCACATCCCAACGAGTACATATCTTAGTATGGAAGAAACCCAAAAAAATATTCGTAAAAAAAGAGGAAAATAAAAAAGAGTGTAGAATATGATTTTTGACTTCTATGTTTCAATGCTTCTGTTTCTGAATTATAAAAAAAGAAGGTGGTTTTATTGTCAATAATTGAACAAAAGAGTGATGCGATTATTTCACGTGCTGTTCAAGAAAAAGCTTCAGATGTCCACATTGTCCCTTCACATGAAGCATCGCTAGTGCAGCTCAGAATTGGGACGCATTTACTTCCATTAGAAAAAATACGAAATTCTGATGCAGAAAAACTTATTTCGCACTTCAAATTTCGTTCGAAAATGGATATTGGTGAACGAAGAAGACCGCAGAATGGTTCCCTTACCTTGATAGTTAGAGACAAGCAAATTAATCTACGGATTTCTACATTACCAACATTTCCCCATGAAAGTTTAGCTATTCGAGTTTTACCCCAAAATGAAGTTGCCACTTTAGACGAACTCTCCCTTTACAAAAGTCAAACGGCTCAATTACGTACCTTAATGAAAAAAGCTCACGGTTTATTACTCATTTCTGGTCCGACTGGGTCAGGAAAAACGACAACAATTTATTCATTATTATATGATCAGTGCCAGAAGGATCGGAGAATTATTACGATTGAGGATCCTATTGAAAAAAAGACAGATGCATTCATTCAAGTGGAAATCAACGAAAAAGCTGGTTTAACCTATGCCGAAGCACTAAAGGCGACATTAAGGCATGACCCGGATATTATAATGATTGGTGAAATTCGCGATCCCGAAACGGCAAAAATTGCGATACGTGCAGCGATGACAGGCCATTTAGTCTTGAGTACAATTCACAGTAACGATACTAAAGGATGTATTTCTAGGTTGCGAGAATTCGGCTGTGCCGAGGTTGATATTAAAGAATCGGTGATTGGGCTCGTTTCACAAAGGCTTGTGGGCTTGTCTTGTCCGTATTGTGGTAATGAGTGCACGATTCATTGTTTGTTAAAGCGGAAAAAGAGAAGGTTAGCTGTTTACGAAATTCTTGCAGGAAGCCCTTTAGACGCTGTTTTAACTTATAGCAACATGAAAGTCAACTATCCGAAGTTAGGGCAGCTGATTAACAAAGGAATTGCATTAGGCTTTGTGAGAGAAGCTGAATATGAGAGGTGGCTATGTTAATGAAAACTAAACATAGCTGGAATTCTGTGGAGAAGGTCGAATTTCTAATTAGAATAGGTACGCTCACCGAACAGGGCTACACAATCTCTGAAGCTATACAATTCTTTCTCAAATATGAAAATGAAAAGCTCAAGCCGACGTTAACATCGATGCTAGCGAGACTTGAAAAAGGAAGCTCAATTAGTGAAGCATTAGTAATGTTACAATTACCGAAAAATATTATAAGTTTTGTTTATTTTGCTGAATATTATGGGAACTTATCAAGAGGACTTATCGATGGTGGCAACTTATTGAAAAAGACCCTAGACAGTAAGATGAAATTTCAAAAGTTAATTAAATATCCTTTATTTCTCTTTTGGATCCTAGGTTTGTTTTTAGTCATCATGTATCTTTATTTATTTCCCCACTTTACGCACTTGTTTTCTACGTTGAATATTCAACTGCCATTGATCACGAGGCTCTTTCTCCTATTCGTTGAAAACTCTCCAAAATTCGCGCTAGTTTTTTTAGCAACCGTTCTATCGATATCTTTATACTTTGTTTTTGTTTTTAGAAAGAAGACTATTCTGGAGCAAGCAAAAGTTTATGCGAGAACTCCTATCATAGGAAATTATTATAGAGGGATGATAACCTACTTTTTTTCCATTAATTTAAGCTGTTTAATGAAGAGCGGCTTAGCAATTTATGATGCTTTAGCTATTTTTAAAAACGTTGAAGGTTTAGGCTATATAAGTAAAGAAGCAGAGAATATGACCGCACATTTGGAATCAGGGGAAAAACTACAGAATGTGTTACTTTACAACACTCTTTATTGTAAAGCTTTAGCCTATATCGTCGAGCATGGTCAAGCAAATGGGCGCCTTGATGAGGAGTTGGAACATTACAGTCAATGGCTGCTAAATGATTTAGAGGCAAAAATGAAAAATCTGTTTATGATTATTCAGCCAATATTATTTTTTCTTATAGGAATTATCATCTTACTTATGTTCGTCTCTATATTGTTACCAGTGTTTTCTTTAATCAATGGGTTATAGTATTGATCCTGAAAAAAAATATTGACATTGATAATCATTATCAGTTAAAATGATTGTAACGAATATTTGAATAAAGGGGTGGTAATATGAGGTCATTATTAATAGTAGGAGCGGATCATCTGGGGTCAATACCTCAGAAACTCGAAGAATTAGGGTTTTCAGAGGTGACACATTTAAGTGGAAGAAAGGTACAAATGGTGAAGCGGGAAATCCCTGAAAACGTCGATTCAATTCTTGTTTTAACTGACTTTATTAATCATAATTTAGCTAAGACGTTAAAGAAAAAAGCTCAAGATCAATCAGTACCGGTTTACTATGCAAAAAGATCATGGTGTTCCATCTATCAAGCATTGTCTAAGTGTGAATTGTTGTGTCCTGTACATAACGACTGTAAACAAACAATGAAACATTAAACCTTGTTTTAAAAATAGAAAAACTCCCATTGCGGTTCATATGTGGGAGTTTTTTCGACTTTTCGATTAGATTTTCCATGACATGTACACGGGAAATCTATTTTTATAATTACTGGTTTTTACGCCATTTGTTAAATTCTAAGTATTCCCGAAATTGTTCTTTACTAACTCCTGACTCCATAGCCTCTTTGACTAACTCAATCCAAGCGGAATCAAGATTATTCTGTGCTTTGTTATCCTTATTTTCATTTAATAAGGATTCAACAGTTACTCCTAAAACAGTAGATATTTTTTCTAGGAATTGAATGGAAGGATTAGATTGGATATTTCTTTCAATTGAACTTAAGTATGATTTTGCTACACCGGCAGTTTCTGCTAGTTCAGATAAAGACATTCCTTTTTCTAACCGTAATTTTTTCACTTGTTCACCAATCATCTTTATCGTTTCCTTTCTCACCCTGTGAATATAATTATTTTATTATAACATTTGATAGATTGTTCTGTAAATAGAACCATGAGAATAGGTAAATTTACATTAAATTTCAAAAAAAATGATAAAAATTATAAAAAAAGCAGGAATTTTGTTAGTGTTTGTCTAATTCCTTTTCTGAGTTACTACATGTAATTCATCGTTGTCTCCACTTTACTACAAACCTTAAATGAAAGAGGTGAAAGAAAAAAGTACCGCCCCTCGTGAATTCCTATTGTTTTCTCCCCAATTTAAATCATTTTATTAATCTGATCATTAGTTAGAGACGGTCTCAATATTAAAAAGTTTTATTAAATATTGAGAGGTGGAACAAAATGAAATTTAAAAGTATTAAGAATAATGATGGATTTACGCTAATCGAAATGATGATTGTCTTAATGATTATTTCAATCTTACTCCTCATTGCCATTCCAAATATGACAAATAATAATGATCTTGCCAATCAACGTGGCTGTGATGCTACGATAGATTTATTACAAGCGCAAGTCGGAGCTTACTTTGTCGAACATAAAAAGTACCCTGTAAAATTAGAAGATTTAAAAGACAAGTATGTAGATACTATTGTTTGTCCAAACGGAACTGAACTTATCTTAGTAAATAATAAAGTCGTTGTGAAGTGATATGGATAAACTTTATTTTCGTAATGAAAAAGGTCACAGCTTACTTGAGATGACTCTTGTTCTACTTATTATTGCGACTGTATTGACGCTCCCTCTAGTTTCTCTCGGAGCAGTTGCTGACGCTAGTGAACGAAATCAGTTTATCTATCAGTTGCAACAGGATCTTTACTATGCCCAGCAAATGGCGTTGAGTCAGCAATTAGTTGCCTCTGTCGTTTTCTTGAATGGCAGTAAAGAATATATCATTCGCCAAGGTGGAGAAGTTATTTTACGTAGGAAGTTCCAAGTCGAAGGAACAACAATTGTCCAAGGGACATTATCATTAACAGACATTTCTTTTCTTCCCAATGGCAACGTTCAAAAGTCTGGTAGTCTTACGATAAGGATGAATGACCATCGCTATCGACTTGTCCTACTATTAGGAAAAGGACGGTTTTACATTGAACAATTGTAAAGGCTTTACCCTAATTGAAGCAATCACATCGTTAATGGTCCTGGTTGTTGTAACGACGATTGTTCTCCCTATTTTACTGATTGTCTACAATGAACGTATCGCTATTCAGCAGGAAAAAAATGCACTATATTACCTTGATAAGGCGATCACAAGCTGGATTTACGAAGACAAATCTTTTTTGGAAACTAATATAACGGATTTAGAAACTACGTATAAATTAACGTTCACCTTCAACAATGACCATCAGGAGCTCAGGGCATGTATCGCTTGGAATGCAGCCAATGACCGTCATTATGAAAGGTGTGAGAGTGCCAAAAGATGAAAAAGAACAATGGCTTTACCCTAATTGAAGTTTTACTTGCCTTCTCGATTTTCCTCGTTATTGCTTCCTTTATCCCTCAATTCGTAAAGCTTATTTCAGATGAACCAAAACATCTCCACAATATTGAGGTTTCTTTATTTTTTCAACAGTTTGCGATTGATATTCAAAAATCTGCTAAGATTGACGTCGCAAACAATGTTTTGTATCTCCAACAGGAAAATAACGAACAAGTAACGTATGCACAATTTCAACAACGGATCCGTAGGCAAGTAAATCAAAAAGGGCAAGAAATTGCCCTGCAAAAAGTAGCAGATGTACATTTCCAAAAAGTCTCCAATGGCATTGATGTTACGGTCGTGGACCTATATAATCAAACACATGTAAGAAGAATTACTCATTTGTTACCTATAGAGGCATTGTATTATGGGAAATGAGAAGGGGTTTATCTTACCGACGACAATTATCATCATGTTGCTTCTATCCAGCTTTGTTATTTTTCAAGTAAGTCAATACGCTCTCGAAAAAAAAATCTTGTCGGAAGAAGGAGAACTTTATACAGCTGAACGCTTATTGCAAATGGGAGTTGTCGATGTTTTAAACATACTAGGTTCAGATAATCGCGAAAATTTTTCAGGGAATTTTTATTACGAAGAAGGAGAAGTTTCGTTTGTTGTCAAAAAAGAGAGGAATGAAATGAAATCAGTTAGACTAATAAGTAGAACGGTAGCGCCTAAAACAAAAGAATTTACTTTCTTTTATGATGTAAAAACTGAGACTGTATTACCGTGGTTAGAGGAGCGATAAGGTGATTAACGAACATATATTTTTAACTGGATTTATGGGGGCTGGGAAAACTACTGTTGGGAAGTTTCTTTCAAACTGCTTAAACATTGCCGTCATTGACACTGACTATTATATAGAAACTGTTAAAGAGAAAAAAATTAGCGGAATCTTCCAAGAAGAGGGTGAAGCTAGATTTCGCGAATATGAATCAGAGGCACTTCAAGAAATTTGTAAGCAATCTCCAAAGATAATTACAACAGGTGGCGGAATTGTTCTAAGTGTCAAAAATCGTGAATTAATGAAGCGAAAAGGAAAAGTGTTTTTTCTTTATTGTGATTTAGAGGAGACAATGAGAAGGTTGGCGATGGATGATAGTAGACCGTTATTCAAAGCAGATCTTGAGCAAAATAAGAGAAGATTTGAGGATAGACTCCCACTATACCTTGAAGCTGATTTTGTCATTGAAACAACGAATAAAACAGTAGAACAAATCATCCAAGAGATCATCTCCTGCTTAGAATAATTATTGCAATCATTGGCAATACTAATGAAAAAACTAAGCTGGTGAACCGAAATGAAAACAAATGATTATGTAAAATATGTGACACAACAATTTGTAAGCTATGTAGATACACCTAGTGAAAAACGAAAAGAAATGAGACAAGAAAGAAAAGCTAATAAACTTCCCTTTGCATATAAGTGGTTCGGCTTACTGCCATATGCTATAGGGCAGATGTTTAACAGTAAGAAGAAGCGTTAGTAAACATTAAGTACGTTACGATTATTTTAGAAGTGTCAGTTTACCAAAGGCCCTTATCTTTATATAAAGATGTTATCTTTTGTTACATCTTTAATAGCGGCTATGGTGACTGACACTTTTTTTAAAAAGTTGCTGCGCTTTTCTTAGTGTGGCAGACCTAAGTAAAATACGCCCCCATTTATGATGCTTATATTAATTTTAGGTTCGTATTGTTCTTTTAAAGCGGTAATTTCCAAATAATAGTTTTCGGGCTTATCTTCTATATCCTCATAAAAAGTTTCTAGTAGCTTTAAATCTTGTTCCCAGCGGAATTGGGCATCTTCAGCCCATTGATGATTGTCTTTTGCTACCATTGTCCGAATGACATTCTCAAGTCTAGTAAGACCGCTAGCTGGTGTAATTAATGGCGATAAAGTAAAACAAAAATCAGGTATTTTCGGAGTCAGCGATTTCGATAAAAGTAAATCATGAAAATGTTCTTTGACTTCACCTGTAATTAAATTAAGTCCCAAAGAAATAATCATGTCTTTTTTACGGTCACATTGGTAGGATATTTTTGTATTTAAGCAAAGCCATGGATGTAAAGCCGTTGAACTTCTTCGGTCCTCAATGGAGATTTGTTCAAACAGTCTTATATAGGCCCCTAATTGTTGTGCAGATTGAAAGATCTGGTGAAGTCTTGGTGAACCGAAGTGAATTTGTTCACCTTTTTTATCTTCCTTACATTTTTCAGGATTTGTAATAAGGGTCATCTCCATTGGATTCGGAGTTCCACCTGTTTTCTCTAGATAGTGCCAGTAAAATGGCCGATTCATTAACATTTTATCTAAATCAATGGAGAGCTGAATGTGAAGATAGCCGTCACTATTTTCAAGTATGGGACTTTCATTTGCCGTAAAATACCGTTCTAAAAAGTTATGAATGTCCTGCTGCTGCATTTTCTTGCGTCTCTCCCTCGTTTAATTTTATTAATTCACTAAGATGATTCATTTTCACTCTCATTTCACCTTGGCTTTTGGATTGGATGAGAATATCAGAAATGTGATCCTCGATATTATCAAGTTCTAGTCTACTTAAAATATCATCTAATTCACCGATTACCCTTTCAAATAGACGGATTTTATCATAAAGCAGTGTTAGAATATGTTGCTCTACTGTATTTTCTGTAGCGAAGTTATAAATATGGACATCTTTTTCTTGACCTAATCGATGAATTCTACCGATTCGTTGTTCAATACGCATAGGATTCCAAGGAAGGTCATAGTTAATGATATGATGACAGAATTGAAGGTTAATTCCTTCGCCACCTGCTTCTGTTGCTATAAGAACTTGGGCACGGTCTTTAAATAGTTGTTTCATCCAATCCTTTTTCCCACGCTTAAAACCACCACGAAAAGGAACTGAACTAATTCCATGTTGATTAAAAAACCATTGTAAATAGAGTTGAGTTGCTCGATATTCAGTAAAAATAATGACTTTATCATCAATTTTTTGAATGAGCTCCAGCGCTTTTTCAGCTTTTGAATTCCTAGTTACTTGTTCAATTTTTTTGAAGATATTTTTAATGGTTTCTGCTATTTCAGGAGTATTCGTAAGCTTTTCGGTCATATTTTTTAAAGTTAAAAAAGCCGCCTCCCGACTACTACAAACCTCTCGTTGTAATGTCAATAAGGAGAAATGATTTTTTATAATGGAATTTTCTTCATTCGTACCAACTTCTCTCAAGGCAGTTACTGCATCATATAACTCTTGTTCTTCCTTTGAGAAAGGAATCGTAATTGTTTCAACGATTCGTTTTGTCCATTCAATTCCAGTATCTTCTCGACGGTTTCTTACCATTACTTTATTAACAAGCTCTCGTAGCTTCTCATCATTTTTAGGGGACCGGCTATTTGATCGGAAATTATCGTCAAAAGTTGCTTCATCACCAAGATGTCCAGGTTTTAGGAGCGAGACCAGGTTAAAGATTTCCTCTAGTTTATTTTGAACTGGAGTGGCAGTTAAAAGTAAACAAAACTTTTTTTTCAAGTTTTGAATGAACTCGTAATTTTTTGTTTTTTTGTTTTTTAGTTTATGAGCCTCATCAATGATGATTAAATCGTAGTTTTGTGCTAAGACAATGTCTCGATGTGGGTTCCGCTTTGCTGTATCAATAGAGGCAACGACAACATCACATTGTTCCCAAACGTACGTTTTACGCTGTGGAATAGCCGGGATAAAGAATTTTTGGTTTAGTTCTTGTGCCCATTGCGATACAAGTGAGGCAGGCACTAAAATTAATGCTTTTTTTACTAGGCCTCGAATCATATATTCTTTCAAGATCAGCCCTGCTTCAATAGTTTTCCCAAGACCAACCTCATCAGCTAAAATTGCTTTTCCATTCATTTCTTCTATGACTTTTTTAGCCACTTCTAATTGATGTGGAAAAATTGTTAAGTTTGGGAGATGGGTAGGTGCAACAAGACCAAAGAATTCATTAATTGATAAGTTCCTTTCTGCTTCCATCGCAAGTTTGTATAACTCCCAACTTGACCAAGGGCCATCCTCATCCATTTTTTTTAGCAATCCTTCTTTCCATGAAGAATCAAAATTTATCGTAATATTCATGGACACCAATCCTTTCTATGGTTTTAAAAAATAATGATTGCCAATTAAACTTAGGTAATGATAGGATATCGATAGGGTGTTTTTCACATAGTCATATTGTTTAGTATGGACAAAGCAGTTGAAAAACATGAGTTTAATCTAACAATATAATAAGGGCGAATGAGAACATGGGGAGAGACTGCACCGTATTTACGAGTTTTATAAAAAACCGTATTTAATGATAATTTCTGTTTAGGAATTGCTGCAGCGCCGAAGGAGCAAGCGAGAACGTGAATCTCTCAGGCAAAAAGACTCTTGTTTGACGCAACTCTGGAGAGTGTCTATAACCTTTTAGTCCTACAAGTGTTAAGGATTAAAAAAACTAAAAACTGTTTTGCAATTACTTTGTAGAACTTAGGCTAAGTTTTTATTGGATATATAGGCCACCCACGAGGATACTTCCTAATTTAGGAATAAACTTTCTGGTTTAAGGACAGAGAAATACACAAAAAATGTGTATTTCTCTGTCCTTTTTTATATCTTAAAGTCTTTAAGTTAATTAATTAAAGAGCTAAAGCGTATGAACTCAGAAAGAAGGGAAATTGCTAGGAATAAGTAATAAAGGTGAAAAAAATATCAAAGCAGAATAGCTAATGGGAGGTTGCGTAATGAGTGTTTTAAAACGAACACCACTTTTTGAACTTTATGCAGAGTATGGTGGAAAAACAATTGATTTTGGTGGTTGGGATCTTCCGGTTCAGTTTAGTAGCATTAAAGAAGAACATGAAGCTGTAAGAGAAAGAGTCGGCCTATTTGATGTTTCGCACATGGGTGAGTTTACTGTAAAGGGAGCTTTGGCTGAGCAATATTTGCAAAGATTGGTTACAAATGATGTCTCTAAATTGAAAGCTGGCTCCGCTCAATATGCAGCGATGTGCTATGTTGACGGTGGAACTGTTGATGATTTAATTATTTATAAAAAATCAGAAAATGATTACTTAATCGTCGTCAATGCCTCTAATATTGAAAAAGATTTTACGTGGATGGAATCTCATTTACTTGAAGGTGTCGAACTTACGAATGTTTCTGAAGAAATAGCGCAACTAGCTATTCAAGGTCCGCTTGCCGAAAAAGTATTACAAAAATTAACGACAACAAATCTTTCGGAAATCACGTTTTTTAAATTTCAAGATTGCATAGATCTTCAAGGGGCGAAAGCGTTAGTTTCAAGAACTGGATATACTGGTGAAGATGGCTTTGAAATTTATTGTGAGCAAGCTGATGCTCCTATGTTATGGAGAAAGATTATTGAAGCTGGAAGCTCAGAAGGGATTTTACCTTGTGGTTTAGGAGCTAGAGACACTCTTCGCTTTGAAGCTCGTTTACCCTTATACGGTCAAGAATTAACGAAGGATATTACGCCAATTGAAGCTGGTATCGGTTTTGCAGTAAAAGTTGATAAGGATAGTGACTTCTTCGGTAAGGAAACTCTAAAGCTTCAGAAAGAAAAAGGAGTTAAAAGAAAAATTGTCGGTCTTGAAATGATTGATAAAGGGATTCCAAGAACAGGCTATGAAGTCTATGTTGGCGACACTCAAATAGGGGTAATTACGAGTGGGACGCAATCACCAACATTAAAGAAAAATGTCGGCTTAGCTTTATTAGACATTGAGTATGCGCCACTAAATACAATGATTGAAGTTCAAGTAAGGAAAAAGCGGTTAAAAGCACAAGTGGTGAAATCACCTTTTTATAAGCGTACCTAAAACATTTAATTTAAGGGGGAAGTAAATTGAAATTTCGTTATTTGCCAGTTACCGAGCAAGACAAGCAGGACATGATGGATAGTATAGGTGTGACATCTGTTGAAGAGTTATTTGCTGATATTCCGGAAAAAGTTCGTTTTAAAGGCGAGATGAATTTAAAACAAGCACTTTCTGAGCCAGACACTGTAAAAGAATTAGGGAGAATGGCAAGCAAAAATGCCAATACGAAAGATTACATATCATTTTTAGGGGCAGGTGTTTATGAGCACTACATTCCTTCTGTAGTTGATCACATTATATCAAGATCAGAATTTTACACAGCATATACACCATATCAACCGGAAATTTCTCAAGGAGAGCTTCAAGCCATCTTTGAATTCCAAACAATGATTAGTGAATTAACTGGAATGGACCTTGCCAACTCTTCTATGTATGATGGGCATACTGCACTTGCTGAAGCTGCAATGATGAGTGCCGGTCAGACAAAGAAAAAGACAATTCTTGTTTCAAAGGCTGTTCATCCTGAAGCAAGAGATGTATTGAAGACCAATGCAAAGGGGCAAAACTTAGTCGTTGTTGAAATTGACATCGTAGACGGTGTCACCGATATTGATGATCTAAGAGGAAAGTATAATGATGACACGGCTTGTGTTGTTGTACAATATCCAAACTTTTTTGGAAACATAGAAAATTTAACTGAGATTGAGGAAGTTGCTCACTCTGGTAAAGGTCTCTTTGTCGTATCAAGCAATCCATTAGCTTTAGGTGCGTTGCAGCCTCCAGGAAAATTTGGTGCAGATATTGTTGTCGGGGATGCACAACCATTTGGTATTCCACAACAATTCGGTGGGCCCCATTGTGGATATTTCGCAACTACAACCAAGCTTATGCGTAAAGTTCCTGGAAGACTTGTCGGACAAACAACTGATGATAAAGGTCAGCGTGGCTTTGTATTAACTTTACAAGCGCGTGAACAGCATATTCGTCGTGATAAAGCGACATCAAATATTTGTTCAAACCAAGCTCTGAATGCGTTAGCGGCATCTGTCGCGATGACTGCGATCGGAAAAGCTGGAGTAAAGGAAATGGCTCTGCAAAACATTCAAAAAGCAAATTACGCAAAAAAATCATTTATCGATAAAGGTTTTAGTGTTTCTTTTTCAAATAATGCTATTTTTAATGAGTTTGTCGTTAAGCTTGCAAAGCCGGTTAAAGAAGTAAATGAGTTATTATTTCAACAAGGGATCATCGGTGGCTTTGACTTAGGGAGAGATTATCCTGATCTCGATCATCACATGTTAATAGTGGTTACTGAACTAAGAACAAAGGCCGAAATTGACAGTCTTCTTGAAGCATTGGAGGGAGTAAAATAATGAAAAACCAACCGTTAATTTTTGAACAAAGTAAATCTGGGAGAATTAGCTACAGTTTACCTGCGTTAGATGTTCCAGAACTGGATGTAAATGAAATACTCCCAAGTCAGTTTATTAGAGAAGAAGCTCCTGAACTACCGGAGGTTTCTGAGCTACAGTTAATTCGTCACTACACGGCTCTTTCAAATCGTAACCATGGTGTTGATTCTGGTTTCTATCCACTAGGATCATGCACAATGAAATATAATCCAAAGATTAACGAAGATATTGCAAGGATGTCAGGCTTCTCACATATTCATCCTTTGCAAGATGAAAATACTGTTCAAGGTGCCCTAGAATTACTATATGATTTGCAAGTGTCTTTAGAGGAAATCACTGGAATGGATGAAGTGACATTACAACCTGCGGCAGGTGCGCACGGTGAATGGACAGGATTAATGTTAATTCGAGCTTACCACGAAAAGAATGGTGATTTCCACCGTACAAAAGTAATTGTCCCAGATTCTGCCCATGGTACAAATCCAGCCTCAGCAACTGTCGCAGGCTTTGAAACCATTACAGTACGCTCGAATGAAAAAGGGTTAGTTGACCTAGATCATTTACGTGAAGTAGTTGGTGAGGACACAGCAGCATTAATGTTAACGAATCCAAACACACTTGGATTATTTGAAGAAAACATTTTAGAAATGGCTGAAATTATCCATAGTGCAGGTGGGAAACTATACTATGACGGTGCCAATTCAAATGCGATTTTGGGTATTGCTAGACCTGGAGATATGGGCTTTGATGTCGTCCATTTAAATCTTCACAAAACATTTACTGGCCCACATGGTGGTGGCGGACCTGGTTCTGGTCCAGTAGGAGTTAAGAAGGATTTAATTCCGTTTTTACCAAAGCCAGTTATTGCCAAAGAAGGGGATCGTTACTTCTTCGATTATAATCGTCCTGAGTCAATTGGCCGCGTAAAGCCATATTACGGAAACTTTGGAATTAACGTTCGCGCTTATACGTATATCCGTACAATGGGGCCAGATGGACTTCGTAAAGTTTCAGAAGATGCTGTCCTTAATGCGAATTATATGTTCCGAAGGTTGCAACCATATTTTGATGCACCTTATACGCAGCATTGTAAACATGAGTTTGTCTTATCAGGAAGACGTCAAAAGAAACTAGGGGTAAGAACATTAGATATGGCAAAACGCCTTTTAGATTTTGGCTATCATCCACCAACAATCTATTTCCCGTTAAACGTTGAAGAGTGTTTAATGATTGAGCCTACTGAAACTGAGACAAAAGAAACTTTGGATGAATTTATTGAAGTTATGATCCAAATTGCGAAAGAAGCAGAGGACAATCCTGAGATTGTTCAAGAGGCACCACACCATACGGTTATCGGTCGCCTTGATGAAACAACTGCAGCTAGAAAACCAATTTTAAAATACCAAAAGCAATAAAATAAGAAGCTGCCCTTAAAAATTTAAGTTTTGGAGTTTTGAAACGAGCAACATGACATTTATGGAACGAAGAGGCTGTCCCGAAGTGCCCAGCACATCTCGAAGTGAACTATCTATAGAATTGTATCTTTGCACTCTATTTATATAACCGAGCTCGCTGGTACTATGCTCTTGGGTCAGTCTCTTTTCTATTAGCTCCCTTGTAATTTACAACGAAAAACGTGAATTCATAGAGAATTCACGTGAAAAAAATTTTTTCTTTTCAGTTACTTACTAAAGAATACCTAAAAGAGAAGTTATTTTGTTGGTTAAAACACGGTAATTTCTTATTTTTTTACTTTACCTGTCCATTTACGAAAGCCACCTTTTAAATGACTTAGGTCTTCACAACCTTGTTTTTTCTTTAAGAACTCGGCAGCCCGAATACTTCTAGATCCTGTTTGACAGTATAGATAAACAGGCTTGTCCGGTCTAATTTCTGCTGCTCTTTGACGCATTTGTGATAATGGAATATTCCTAGCACCTAAAATATGACCGGTTTCAAACTCCCTTTGTTCTCTTACATCAATAAGCTGTGCTTTTCGGTACCCTTGACGAAACTCATCTTCATGAAGATCTTTCAAGTATTTTGGCTTAATAAACCTTTTCACAATTAAAAACACTAGAATTGCTGTCATAATACCTAAAACCAAATTCGCCCAATTCATCTACTCTACTCCTTTGAGAACGCTGTGTTAGTCAAAATGTTAGATCAACACAAATCGTATATTATAATAACAAATATAAATGATCCAATGTGATTATTCAAGATGTATGCAATTCACGTTGGTTGACATCCCTACTTTACCTACTATAGATTAAGAATAACAATTCTTTATAGAAAGAGGAAACAAATGAAAGAAACATGGAATTTTATTAACTCTGGAAAAAGTTCAGCTGCTTTTAACATGGCGCTAGACGAAGCTTTATTAGAGTGGCATAGCCAAGGGAAAATTAATCCAACGATTCGTTTTTATGGCTGGGACCCAGCTACTTTATCAATTGGTTATTTTCAAAAAGTTGAAAAAGAAATTAATTTAGAAGCAGTCGAAAAATATGGTTTAGGTTTTGTTCGTAGACCTACAGGTGGTAGAGGGGTACTACATGAACATGAACTTACATACAGTGTAATTGTCTCAGAAGACCACCCGAAAATGCCTAAAGGAGTAACAGAAGCATATAGGGTCATTTCAGAAGGCGTTCTTGAGGGTTTTAGGGACTTGGGACTTGATGCATACTTTGCTGTTCCGAAAACAAAAGAGGAGCAAGATCTTTTGAAAAGTCCTCGTTCAGCTGTTTGCTTTGATGCCCCGTCCTGGTATGAATTAGTTGTTGAAGGTAGAAAAGTTGCTGGAAGTGCTCAGACTAGGCAAAAAAATGTTATCTTGCAGCATGGTTCTATCATTTTAGATTTAGATGAAAAAAAGTTATTTGACTTATTTAAGTTCTCAAACGAACGCGTTCGTGAGCGGATGTTAAAAGGCTTTAGCAAAAAAGCTGTGGCAATAAATGAATTAAGTGAAAAAAAAATTACAATAGAAGACGCTGAAATTGCCTTCAAAAGCGGATTTGAAAAGGGACTAGACATTGTTCTAAAACCTTATACGTTATCTGAAGATCAAATTAGTTATGTTCATAAACTCGCCGTAGATCGCTACGCAAACGATGAGTGGAATTTCAGAAAATAAAAAGATTTGGCTACCAATTTTGGTGCCAAATCTTTTTATAAGAAGTATACACTTTTTAGCATTAATTATTTCTCGGTTACGTGCACCGCTCCATTGTGCCGGATTCCTTGTACAAGCCTCTAAAAGTCGTTAATGTTTTACATCGAAGACAAAGGAAATCCAGCGACTTTCATTTTTTACTACTTTGTTTCTTTATCAATAAAGGCTTTAAAGGCATGTTGCAATTCTTTTGTAATAGTTCCTACTGGGAATGTAGCGTTTATATCGCCAATGATCTTAGTGATGGGAGTGATTTCTTGTGTTGTACTAGTTATAAAGGCCTCATCTGCTTCTAATAATTGTTGCATTGAGAAAGCTTCTTCGTTAACAGTAAAACCATTTTCCTTGGCTAGTTTTATTACGATTTGTCTGGTTATTCCGTTTAAGATTAAATTAGTAGGAGGATGAGTCTGTAGTTGTTTTCCCTTTACAATAAATAAATTTGAAGAAGACCCTTCTGTCAAAATCCCATTACGGTGCATAATCGCTTCATGGCAATCGTTGTCAGTTGCTTTTCTTTTTGCCATTATATTTCCTAATAAATTTATAGATTTAATATCACATCGGAGCCAGCGAATATCTTCCGTTAATAAAACACTTACCCCTGCAAGCTTTTGTTCAGTTGGAAAAGCCATTTCACGACAAAAACCCGTGATGAGACCTTCTACATTTCGTTCATAAAGATGGGCTCGTGGGGAAACGCCACGAGTCATTTGTATGTAAATGATCCCATTGATTACTTTATTTTTGATTTTTAACTCGTTTAATTGTTGCTCTAAAACAGTTTTGTCATACGGTAGCTTTATTTCAAGTTTTGAAGCACTTTCCAAGAAGCGTTGTAAATGCTCTTCCATAGCGAATGTATTGCCTTCGTAAATAGGAATAACTTCATAAATTCCATCACCAAAATTATAACCACGGTCCTCCATATCAATGTTTACATGTTCACGTTTAGTAATTTGATCGTTAAATAAGACGTATGACATATTCAGCCCTCCAAAATTATTTTTTTTTAACGACTAAGTGAATTTTTTAATTACCTTAATCGAGCTATATCAATCTAAATGTAGTTGCAAATGGTTTCTTCGCAACTACATTTAGAACTTAAATAGCGAAAACAATGAATGATGAAATTCATTGCCTATATATAGTGACGGTGAAAAAACATTTTTCATGTGTTATTTAAGAACTATTGTAACAAATTTTTTTAAAAAATTTGTAACTAATTTGTTAAGTCCTTGCGTTTATTAGGTATCGTGTTACTAGCGATTTTTGCAAGTGACAAAATAGTTCATAATTCAGGTTATTTTGCGGTTTAAGTCGAAAATTCTATACTTAACTCAGTTTTTTAATATCTTTTAAAGTTGACAAATATCAATTTCTTCTCTCGCATTACAACATATAGTACTTAGGTATGATAATTACATACTATATATTGATTGATCGTAAATTATGTGTTAATCTAAGACAAGCTATTACAACAATGAGATTTGACAACATTTACTAGACTTGGTAACACTAATTTTAACATTTTGGGAGAAGTAGATGATATTAATCTAAAAGGGGAGAATGCGTGTGGCGATGGCAATGTCAAAAGTGATGAAAATTAATGTGGAAAGGCTTAATGAGGATATTAAACAATTTCCGCAAGTTCATGAAATCACACCGGACATGAAAATTCAAAAAAAAGGTGTATCGAGGCTAGTTATGCTAGACCGATATACTTTTAAAGATACAGAAAAAAAGACACTAAAAGAAGGCGATTTCGTTGTCTTAACTGTTAAACAAGATCCCAAATTTCCGTCACGAGGATTTGGCTTTGTGCAGGAAATTAACTGGGCTAAAAATGAAGTTGAGATTTATGTTGATGAGGAATTTCAAGGCGTTCTTGAAGATCCCCAAGAAATGAAAACAGGAATAGTAAAGAGAGCGATAGACTCAATTGAAAAACCACTAGAGATCTATTATGAACAGATTGCTAAACGAAATGCTACAGGCTTAGCTACTGTTGAAACATCAGAAGAACGTCGACAAAAATCGTTTAATGATTTTTATGAAGAATTAGCTAACTTGAACTTTATCCCTGCAGGTCGTGTGCTGTATGGTGCTGGATCAGGGACAGATGTGACTTACTTTAACTGTTACGTTATGCCTTATGTGAAAGATTCAAGAGGTGGAATTTCTGAGCACCGAACACAAGTAATGGAAATCATGAGCCGTGGTGGTGGTGTTGGAACGAACGGTTCAACTTTAAGACCGAGAAATACGTTAGCTAGGGGAGTGAATGGGAAGTCATCTGGCTCAGTTTCTTGGTTAGATGATATTGCTAAATTAACTCACTTAGTAGAGCAAGGTGGCTCGCGCAGGGGTGCACAGATGATTATGTTGTCAGATTGGCATCCTGATATACTTGAATTTATTATTTCGAAGATGCAAAATCCGCGGATCTTACAATTCTTACTAGAACACAGTGAAGATACACAAATTAAACAACTTGTAAAAGATAAACTGAAATTTACGCCTTTAACTGAAACAGAAAAGGCAATGTACCAAGGTATCCTTAACTATCAAACAATCCCTGGTCAAGGTGGATTTGATGAGAAAGTAAACAATGAAGCTTTAGAGAAACTAACATTGGGTGGGACATATAGTGTAAATAACCCAGAATTTTTAACGGGAGCAAACATCTCTATTTGCTTAACGAAGGAATTTATGTCAGCTGTTGAGAACGATGAAGATTATCCACTGCGTTTTCCAGATGTAGAAAATTATTCTAAAGAGGAAATGGAAGCATACAACCGTGATTGGAACAACTACGGCGATGTACGTGAGTGGGAAGCTCTAGGGTTTAAGATTAGGACTTACCGAACAATTAAAGCACGTGAATTATGGAAATTAGTAAATATTTGTGCAACATACTCAGCAGAACCAGGGATTTTCTTCATTGATAATGCCAATGACATGACTAATGCTGTTAGCTATGGACAGAAAGTAGTAGCGACAAATCCGTGTGGTGAGCAACCACTTGCACCATACAGTGTTTGTAACTTAGCTGCAATTAATTTAGGCGCAATGGCCAATAAAGACACGAAACAGGTCGACTTTGAAAAGCTTAGACGTACCGTAGCAGTAGGAATAAGAATGCAAGATAATGTTATTGATGCGACGCCATACTTCCTAGAAGCTAACACAAAAATGGCTAAGGGAGAAAGAAGGATCGGTTTAGGGGTCATGGGTCTTCATGATTTGTTAATCTATACAGAAACAGTTTATGGTTCCCCAGAAGGCAATAGCCTAATTGATCAAATTTTTGAGGAAATAGCTGTAACTGCATATCGTACAAGCATCGAATTAGCAAAAGAAAAAGGGAGTTTCCCATTTTTACTAGGTGAGTCAGATGCCCAAACACAGTTATTACGTGAAAAGTTTATTAATAGTGGTTATATGAAAAAGATGCCGGAAGATATTCGTCAAGATATTCTAAAATATGGTATTCGTAATTCTCATTTACTAACTGTTGCTCCTACGGGCTCAACTGGAACAATGGTTGGGGTATCCACTGGACTTGAACCATATTATTCGTTCTCGTACTACCGCAGTGGACGACTAGGTAAATTTATTGAAGTGAAAGCCGAAATAGTTGAGGAATACTTAAAGCAAAATCCACATGCGGATCCAAACAATTTACCAGAATGGTTTATATCAACGATGGATCTTGCGCCAGAAGCACATGCTGATGTGCAATGTATCATCCAACGTTGGGTTGATAGTTCCCTTTCAAAAACCGTGAATGCACCACGCGGATACTCTGTAGATCAAGTTCAAGCGGTTTATGAGCGACTTTACCGTGGCGGAGCAAAAGGTGGAACTGTATATGTTGATGGGAGTCGTGATGCACAAGTATTGTCATTGACTGCCGAAGAAAATAATTTTGAAGAAGTTCCATTAACAGAGAAGAAACGCGTAAAAAACCAAGTCGTACTAATTGATACAATTGCTGATTTACGTTCAACCTCTGTTACAATTGGTTCTGAAGTTGGAAATACTTGTCCTGTTTGCCGTACTGGAACTGTGGAAGATATTGGTGGTTGTAACACTTGTACAAATTGCAATGCGCAATTAAAATGTGGACTATAAGGTAAGGGCAGGAGAGAACATACTCGTTCTCTCCTTTTTTCCATTTTTGGTTGTATTTGCTCGTCAACAATTAGAAATTATTGTACACCTTAATAAATAGTACAGCTATTACTATTTAAGGTGGAGAGATAAAATGGAACCGTTTATTCCTCAGTTAGTCTATATTGAACCAAAAGCTCTGGATTATCCACTAGGCAGGGAGCTAAAAGATAAATTCGAAAAAATGGGAATTGAAATTAGGGAGACTACATCGCATAATCAAGTTAGAAATATTCCTGGCGATAATGAAAATCAGGTTTATCGAAATGCAAAATCGACACTAGTAGTTGGCGTACGAAAAACATTGAAATTTGATACGTCAAAACCGTCTGCAGAGTATGCAATACCACTCGCAACGGGTTGTATGGGACATTGTCATTATTGCTATTTACAAACAACGATGGGTGACAAACCTTATCTTCGAACATATGTTAACTTAGAAGATATTTTTGATGCGACGATGAAATATATAAAGGAAAGAGAACCTGAAATTACCCGTTTTGAAGCTGCTTGTACATCAGATATAGTAGGCCTAGACCATTTAACACATTCGTTAAAAAAGACGATCGAATTTATTGGTGAGACAGACCTTGGACGACTTCGTTTTGTAACGAAATATCATCATGTAGATCACTTATTAGATGCAAAGCATAATGGAAATACCCGTTTTCGTTTTAGTCTCAATTCTAATTATGTCATTAAAAATTTTGAGCCAGGTACATCTTCTTTTGATCTTCGGATTGAAGCGGCAGGAAAGGTAGCAAAAGCTCAATATCCTCTTGGCTTTATTTTAGCACCTCTTTATAGGCATGAAGGTTGGGAAGCAGGCTATTTAGAATTATTTGAAAAACTAGAAGCGACTTTACCACACTATGCAACGAAAGATTTGACTTTCGAACTAATTCAACACCGCTTCACAAAAACTGCCAAAAGAACCATATTAAAAAGATACCCTAAGTCTAAATTAGAAATGAATGAGGAAGAAAGAAAATACAAGTGGGGGAAATATGGACGGGGTAAATATGTTTATAAAACTGAAGAAGCAGATGAACTAAAAGAAACGATTGAAGGATATATCCATAAATTTTTTCCAACTGCTAAAACTGAATATTTCACGTAAGGTTGTCCAAAAAAAATGATTATAGTATAATTTTGAAATAGATAATTTATGTAATGATTGGTCTGGAGAGGAAAATCGGAGGGGACACGATGCCAACACCAAGTATGGAAGATTATTTAGAAAGAATTTATTTATTAATAGAAGATAAGGGATATGCAAGAGTTTCTGATATTGCAGAAGCACTAGAAGTCCATCCGTCCTCTGTTACAAAAATGGTTCAAAAATTAGATCAAACTGAGTATGTGATTTATGAAAAATATCGCGGTTTCATTTTGACTGCTAAAGGGAAAAAGATAGGGAAAAGATTAGTTTTGCGCCATGAACTACTAGAAGAGTTTTTAAGGATCATTGGTGTTAGTAACGATAAAATTTATCAAGATGTAGAAGGCATTGAACATCATTTAAGTTGGGATGCGATTGACCGGATTGGCGATTTAGTTCAATACTTTGAAGAAGATAAAAGCCGTATTGACTTACTTAGACAAATTCAAAAGAAAAATGAACCTGAAAAAAAGTGATTAAAAAAGCGGTTGTCCAAAAGGCAAGTATTAGGCATTCTCGTCTAATAATAGACTGTGTTCAAACAGTAGAAGCTGTCCACGTAGGGCAGCTTTTTATTTTTTAGAGTAATAACTTTCAATTAATCACTTAGGCTAAGTGATTGCATATTGTAATTAGAAAGGGTAGGAGGTGGATTAGTTTGGAGTTTGATGGTGTATTTGCTGGTGGTGGAATTAAGGCTATAGCTTTTGTAGGTGCATTACAAGCAATGGAAAAAAAGGGTGCAACGTTTAAACGTTTGGCTGGTACAAGTGCGGGTGGAATTTTCTCTGCCTTAATAACAGCGGGCTACACAAGTAAGGAGATTATTGAAGAAATAGAAAGAGTTAATTTTCAACAGTTTTTAGATCCAAAGCCTTCATTTCTTCCATTTTCTTTTATGAAGTGGCTGGGTTTATATAGACGACTAGGTCTCTATAAAGGAAATGAGTTAGAAGAGTGGCTAGCAGAAATGTTGCAAAAAAAGGGGATTTCAACGTTTGGAGACATCGAGCCTGGTTCGTTACGGTTGATTGCCTCAGATTTGACGAAAGGACGTCTTGCCGTATTACCAGATGATCTACCACAGTATGGTATGGTGCCTGAAAAGTTTTCAATTGCCAGAGCGGTAAGAATGAGTAGCAGTTTACCTTATTTTTTTGAACCAATCAAAATATATGATGGGAAAGGACAACCGTCTATTTTTGTTGATGGTGGCGTTTTAAGTAATTTTCCAATTTGGTTATTTATGAAAAAGAAAGCAATGAGGTTAGATCGGCCAGTGATTGGTTTTAACTTGACGCCAAACCTTGATAAAATTCCGCCGAATAAAATAACTAATGCTGTGGAAATGTTCACTTCTCTTTTTAAAACGATGCGAACAGCCCATGATTTAAGATATATTTCCGAAGAACATGCGAAAAGTATTGTTTTTATTCCTGTTGATGAAGTTAGTACAATTGACTTTGACTTAAAGAAAGAAAACAAGGAAGCATTAATACAAATAGGAAGGGAAGAAACAGAGCGTTTCTTTAGAAGTTGGCATTAAAAAGAAAAAATCGAGCGTCTAAAAAAGAGCTCGATTTTTCTTTTTATTTTTTTTACCCTCAATAACTGTTAAGGTAACGTCAGTACGTTTTTTAACGAGTGGACGAGAAAACTTTTTCGTTTCTTTTTTCTTTTTATGAGGAACAATATTACTTTTTGCTGAAGCTTTGTAGTTCATTTTTCTAGGCTGAGGCTGTGAGCTATAATAATTACCAGAACTAAGTTTATGTGCTAAAAATCTCTTCACTAAAAAGAAAATAATACCTGCAAACAGAATCATAAATAAAGCTTGCTGGATTAATGCGACAGGCTCTGTGTAAAGCCGGTACAATAAACCAATGATTGATAAACCAAGAACACATAAAATAAGTGGATGAAAAGAATATCGAGTCATATTGCTCACCTCCAAGTTTATAAATATATCAATACTTCTTACTAGCTGATACTAAATTTAATAAAGAATGTTTTTAATCATTTTCAATGTTGTTAATTGTATTAATTATTTTATGCGTAAATCCTTTGCATTGGAACACTTTTTTCACGTATATGCTTTATACGTGTTTTTTGTTGAAATTCTCTATATTTTACAATTATCAGAAATTCTTCCTATTAGTTTTATTCTACACGAATTATTTATTTCCCTCTAGAAATTTAAATTTCCTACTATATAATATTCCCAATTTTATCAGCATTTACACTTCTTTTTTTTCACTTTGAAAAAGCTATAGTTTCCATAAATTCGGTCATACTACAAAAGAGGTGATGAGTGAATGGAAAATCTTGAACAAAATAAACGCCAAGAGCCGATGAGTTTCAATGCAACTGTTACATCTATTGGTTTTTTTGGTGGGTTAATCTGGAGTTTCGTAGGTTATTTAGCTTTTTTCTTTAATTTTATTCGTGTAGGTCCAGCTTTGGTGTTAATGCCGTGGGCATTGGGTGATTGGAAAAATGGTTATATAGGACAATTAATAGGGATAGCAGTGATTGGTGTCTTATCTATTGGTGTTGCGTTTTTATATCGTTTTATCTTAGCAAGATTTAATAGCATCTGGCCTGGAGTTGCTTTTGGTTTGGGCTTATGGTTGCTTGTATTCTTTTTGTTAAATCCAATTTTCCCGGATCTAAAGCCATTATTTAAGCTTGATTTAAACACGATAGTCACTAGTTTATGTATTTACATACTATATGGTGTCTTTATCGGTTACTCGATTTCTTATGAGTATAGTGAACGGCAATAGTAGCAAGATGTTAACCTATTCAAAGGTTATATGCTTATGTTAGAATGTCCAATAGGGCATTCTTTTCGTTTTTTTAAGAAAGTATAAATTTTTTTGAATTTGGCTTGATGTCTAGCCAACTGCTCCTGCGGTTACTTGTCGCAAAGCTTGCAAGAATTGCAATCAAGAAGTTGCTTGCTAGAACATTTGCTTGTCGTAGCTAGGCGCTCTGTACTTTTCTTACAAAATAACCCGTACATAGGGGGGAAATGATGAAAAAAATATTAATCTTAAATGGCCCCAACTTAAATAGACTTGGGAAGCGTGAACCACATATTTATGGGACTGAAAAATTAGCAGATTTACAAGCTAATCTAGAAAAACTGGCTAGTCAATTGGGTTGTGAACTTGCCTTTAAACAATCAAATCATGAAGGTGAGATTATTGATTTAATTCACAAGGCTGAAGATAGAGATTATGCAGGCCTAATCATTAATCCGGGCGCATTTACTCACTATAGTTATGCAATCAGAGACGCAATTGCTAGTGTATCATTTCCGACTATTGAGGTGCATATCTCTAATGTACATGCTAGAGAATCTTTTAGACATCAATCAGTAATTTCACCAGTTACTATTGGTCAAATTGTAGGATTAGGAACTAAAGGTTATAAGCTTGCCCTATTGTCATTAGTAAAGGAGGATTTTTGATGGAAAGATTGGTACAACTACGTAAAAAGTTAAAAGAAAACGAAATTGATGGAATTTTAGTCACAAGTAGTTACAACCGAAGATATATTACTGGTTTCACGGGGACTGCTGGTGTTGCCCTTATCTCTGAGAAAGAGGCTAAATTCATCACAGATTTTCGCTATATTGATCAAGCATCTGAACAAGCTGAGAATTTTGAAATTGTTCAACATAAAGCATCTATCATAGAGGAGATCGCAAATCAGCTGAACGAATTGGGGATTAAAAAGTTAGGATTTGAAAAATCATATGTATCATTCGCTCAGTACGAAGAGTATAAAGTCAATTTTGCAAATTCACAACTAGTCCCAGTTAGTGGCATAATTGAAGATTTACGCTTGCTTAAAGATGAACGAGAGATTAAGATACTAAAGGATGCAGCAAAAATTGCTGATGCCGCCTTTGATCATATCATCACTTACATAAAACCAGGACTTACCGAGTTAGACGTCTCTAATGAATTAGAATTCTTCATGAGAAAACAAGGAGCAGCTTCATCATCATTCGATATTATCGTTGCTTCAGGTATACGTTCAGCATTTCCTCACGGTGTTGCAACAAACAAAATCATCAAAAAGGGTGAGCTTGTAACTCTTGATTTTGGCGCATACTATAAAGGCTATTGTTCGGATATAACACGAACTGTCGCTGTTGGTAAACCATCCAGTGAATTAGAAAAAATTTATCAAACAGTATTAGAGGCTCAACTTAGAGGAATGAATGGCATAAAACCTGGAATGACAGGAAAAGAAGCAGATGCTATAACTAGAGATTATATAACAGTACAGGGCTACGGGGAGTATTTTGGTCATTCAACAGGACATGGTCTTGGAATGGAAGTTCATGAAGGGCCTGGATTATCGATGAAGTCAGATACAATATTAAAACCAGGAATGGTTGTTACGGTTGAGCCTGGTATATATATTTCAGGGGTTGGTGGTACTCGTATTGAAGATGATACAGTTATCACAGAAAATGGTAATGAATCGTTAACGTATTCTACAAAAGAATTATTAATTATAGGCGAATAATAGGAGGAGTAACAAATGATTTCAGTAAATGATTTTAAAACAGGTTTAACAATAGAGGTTGATGGAGGTTTATGGCAGGTTGTTGAATTTCAACATGTAAAGCCAGGAAAAGGAGCAGCTTTTGTTCGTTCAAAGCTTCGTAACCTTCGTACAGGAGCGATTCAAGAAAAGACATTTCGTGCAGGTGAAAAAGTTTCTAAAGCACATATTGAAAATCGCCGTATGGCATATCTTTATGCTAGCGGTGACGTTCATACATTTATGGATAATGAATCTTATGAGCAACTTGAATTATCTTCAGCACAATTACAATATGAGTTAAAATTCTTAAAAGAAAATATGGTTGTGCAAGTAATGACATTCCAAGGAGAAACGCTTGGTGTTGAATTACCAAATACAGTCGAGTTAAAAGTGGCAGAGACGGAGCCTGGCATTAAAGGTGATACTTCATCAGGTGGAACAAAGACTGCAGTTCTAGAAACAGGTTTAACAGTACAAGTACCATTCTTTATTAATGAAGGTGAAATCCTCTTAATCGATACTCGTAATGCTGCTTATATGTCTAGAGCAAAAGAATAAGCATTCAGTTGAGTAGCAATTGGGGTAAAATGTAGCAATTAATTTTAAAGTGTATTCAAAAAGCTAATATTGCTAAAAATGGGCCAAGGTCGACTTATGTCGGCCTTTTTTATTTTCCTTTAAAAAAGTTTTAAGAATTTTCAAAAAAATATGCATGAATTTTCAAATATAGGGTATGTATGGGTAAGGGGTTAATAACATATCAAAAAAAGGGGTGTTAACGTGGAAAAGAAAGTAAAGAAATTTAAAGAAGGTTTACAAATTTCTTACTATGAATTCTCGAAGGACATTGTTTGTGTAGAAGTTTATCAGCATGGGAAAAACATGGGCCAATTTTGTTCCGATGTATCTTATTTTGAAGAATGGGATGAGACAGACCTTCTGCAATTAACTGAGACACATATTAAACAAGTAAAGAATGCAAAGATCCCTTCAAATAAAAACCGAAAAAAAATTGCCCAGTATGAACTTGAATATTACAACCATTTTGATGATATGTTTTGTGTAAATGTTTATAAAGATGATACTCAAATCGGAGCTTTCTGTTCCGATCGTTATTCCTTTGAGGAGTGGATGGAGGAAGAAGGAGCCTTATTAAGTGTTATAGAGAGTCAGATAGAGTGATGATATAGGAATAGGATAGAGAATTTAAAAATAAGTGGCATCTGGTTACTTTTTTTAAATATTATAAAGCATCTATTTACACTTTTGTAAGTAGGTGTTTTTTCTGTTCTAATTTAGCTACGTTTTCATAAGCTTGTACTAACCGTATAAAAAAGATGTTTTTCAAAGAAAGAGAAGGCATCTTTTGAAGAAATATTGTCTTCTAGAACTTTAAAAATGTATTTGGGGTGGAGTAAATGAAAAACTGGATTGCGACTGTGGAAACAGCGGTCCTAGGAATGGTTATTTTAAGAATAATTTCTGGGTTAATTGAAATTAGTGCAGCCACACTGATGTTAAAATTCAACTCCGTTGATAAAGCTGTGATGATTAATGCGTCTTTAGCAATCGTAGGCCCAATAGTTCTCATTTTGACGATGAGTATTGGTTTGATTGGCATGGCTGATAAACTTTCATTTAGTAAACTTTTTTTAATAGGATGTGGCGTCTTACTTATTCTAATCGGTGTAAGAAGGTGAACACTTAAAATGAATAGTCATAATATGGTCAAGCATGCATACATTTTTTATAGTAAGACAAGTTCAAGACCTAATGGAAGGCGTGGATGGTATGGATGAAATTTTAGCTGTTTTACCAGAAAAAATTAGGGAAATAGTTGTGAACTTACCTCCTAAAATGAAGGAACGAATTGAGGAGGTAAGAATTAGAATTTCTAAACCTCTTGAAATTGTGATTGATGGTAAACCAGTTTTCCCAACCCGTCTTGACACTCAATATTTAATTTCTGCAAGTGATGCTATCCACTTACTTAATCAATTAAGTGATTACTCATTATATGCGCTTGAAGAAGAGCTGAAAAGAGGCTATATAACGATTCGTGGTGGCCATCGTGTCGGACTTGCAGGGAAAGTAATTACTGAAAAAGGACAAGTGAAGGCAATTCGTGATATTAGTTCTTTTAACATTCGAGTCGCCCGTCAGAAAATTGGTGTTGCTGAAATGTATACCCAGAATTTATACACCAATGATGAGTGGCATAACACGCTAATCATTGGTCCGCCTCAAACTGGAAAAACAACTATTCTCAGAGATCTAGCGAGAATTATTAGCGAGGGCAAACAGCATATACCATCAATGAAGATCGGTATTGTTGATGAACGCTCTGAGATTGCTGGATGTGTAAAAGGGATCCCACAACACCGCTTAGGAAATCGAGTAGATGTACTAGATGCTTGTCCTAAGGCTGAAGGAATGATGATGTTAATTAGATCTATGAGCCCTCAAGTATTAATTGTTGATGAGATCGGCAGAGTTGAAGATAGTGATGCAATTATGGAAGCTATCCACTCAGGTGTGAAAATTATAACAACCGTGCATGGGAATAGGTTGGAGGATGTTATGGATCGGCCAACTTTAAAACAACTACTTAACATGAATGTCTTTACACGTTGTATTGAATTGACTAGGGGATTTCAGCCTGGCAAAGTAAAGCGGATCAGGGATGGAAACGGAAAAGATGTGGTGAGATTACTTTGAAGATTTTAGGAGCTATTTTAATTTTAATTGCTACGACATGGGTGGGATTTGAGTTTGCGAAAAGGTTAACTGAGAGACCGCGTCAACTTAGGCACTTAAAAGTTGCTTTGCAATCATTAGAGTCCGAAATTATGTACGGACTTACCCCACTAGCAGATGCTTGTGATCATATTGCTAAACAACTTCCGAAGCCATTAACTTACTTTTTCACTTGTTTTTCCGAAAGACTAAAGATGGGAGAAGTTAGTGTACATAGAGCTTGGGAAGAAAGTTTAAAAGAAACATGGCATTTAACAGCTTTGTGTAAAGGGGAATTGGAAGTGATGAGTCAGTTTGGTGCCACATTAGGTCAGCATGATAGAGAGCATCAACAAAAGCAAATTCGTTTGACATTAAACCATTTAGAAAGGGAAGAAGGAGACGCGATTGAGTCCCAGAACCGGTATGAGAAAATGTTAAAAAGCCTTGGTTTTTTAACAGGATTGTTAATTGTCATTTTGATGATGTAGGGTTTTAGGCTAAGGAGGAGAGTACCATGGGCTACGATGTTAACACAATATTTCAAATTGCAGGGATTGGGATCGTTGTTGCGATGATCCACACAGTATTGAAGCAAATGGGTAAAGAAGACTGGGCGCATTGGGTCACGTTGATTGGATTTGTTGTTGTTCTTTATATGGTTGCTTCGATCGTTGATAACTTGTTTCAGAAAATTAAGGGTGTCTTTCTCTTTCAATAAGGGAGGTGTTGGGCCATTGAAATTATACAGATAGTCGGCTTAGGGTTAATTACTACGTTCTTAGCCCTTGTAGTAAAGGAACAGAAACCGATATTTGCATTCTTATTAACAGTTTTCGTAGGTGTATTAATTTTCATTTTTCTAATTGATCAAATTTATATGATCGTAACAATGCTTCAAAAAATAGCTGTAAATGCAAATATAAATATGGTGTATGTCCAAACAATTTTAAAAATTATCGGAATTGCTTATATTGCAGAATTTGGAGCACAAATTGCTAAAGATGCGGGGCAAGGCGCGATTGCTTCAAAAATTGAATTGGCTGGTAAAGTATTTATTCTGGTCATGGCTATCCCGATCATTACAGCTATCATTGAAACCGTTATTGGACTACTGCCATACTAACGAAAATTCCTGGGATTTCTAAGATAGGGGTTTATATCATGAAAAAAATAGTTGTTTTAGCAATCGTTATGTTCTTTCTCGTACCTATTGTAGCATTGGCAGAACCACAACCCCAAGAAAATCTAGTAGAACAGCAGCTTTCGCAATTAGGAGTAGATGAAATTAGAGAATATTGGGAGCAAATCGTTACTGAATATGGCGGTTTTCTTCCTGAAAATCAAAAAGGATCATTTATGGAATTTGTTCGTGGAGAAAAGAAGTTTTCACTAAAAGAGTGGATGTTAGGTTTTGTCCGTTACTTTTTTCACGAATTAATTGTTAATGGTAAGTTACTAGGAACGTTAATTTTACTAACGGTATTTAGTATGATCCTACAAAATTTACAAACAGCTTTTGAAACAAATGCGGTCAGTAAAGTAGCGAATGCCATTGTGTATATGGTGTTGATGATCATAGCGATTAATAGTTTTTATGTAGCTGCGACATATGCACAAACGGCGATTTCTTCGATGATTAATTTTATGATTGCTTTGTTGCCATTGTTATTAGCACTTCTAGCTTCAATCGGAAGTTTAACGTCAGTAGCATTGTTCCATCCGTTAATTATATTTTTAGTGAATACGAGTGGACTCATAGTCCAGCATTTCGTATTACCACTTTTATTCTTATCGACGTTATTAAGCCTTGTTAGTACTCTAACAGATCATTATAAAGTGACCAAGCTAGCCAACTTATTACGAAATATTAGTATAGGAACGCTCGGAATTTTTCTAACAATATTTTTAGGCGTTATTTCTGTACAAGGAGCAGTTACTGCTGTTGCAGATGGAATAACAATTAGAACAGCAAAGTTTGTTACAGGGAATTTTGTCCCAGTAGTTGGCCGTGTATTTACAGATGCCGCTGATACAGTTATGGGTGCGTCAATATTGTTGAAAAATACAGTTGGAATTGTTGGACTAGCTATACTCCTTTTAATTTGTGCTTTTCCAGCAATAAAAGTTTTAACGCTAGCGATTATTTTTAATTTAGCCGCAGCGGTCCTTCAGCCACTTGGTGGTGGTGCTATTATTAATAGTTTATCAATCATTGGAAAAGCGGTTATTTTTATATTTGCTGCCCTCGCGACAGTATGTTTAATGTTCTTTCTAGCGATTACGATTATGGTTGCTGCAGGGAACTTATCACTGATGATGAGGTAACTAAAATTAATGTGGCGCTTTTTTACTACAGAAAATTACCGTATATGCGGGTTAATGAATATCTAAAAAGTTTTATAAATGGGGTGAGTTGATGAATAAGGTTGAATCAATAAAAGAAGCGGGTACTACTATATTTTTATCAATATTCGTTATCGGTTTATTGTATTTCTTTATCCATTTATAAAAGAGCCTCTGAAAACATGTATAGAGGAAGCGATTTCCGCTCCCTTTTAATTAGTAAACTAACTTTCTTTACAAATGGATTTCCACACTAAAAAGGGGAGGGTAGCGATGCAGCTATTAACAGAATGGATAAGCAATATAATTTTACTAATCCTTTTAGCAAGCGTATTAGAACTCCTCCTGCCTAACTCAAGTTTGCAAAGGTATGTAAAGATGGTCGTTGGTTTGTTGTTACTAGTTATAATCTTGACTCCACTAATTTCAATTTTTACGAAGGATGTTGATAGCTGGGTATCTTCAATCGGCTTATCAAACCACCTTGAAGAAAAAAATGTACAATTTTCATTAGAAAATAAGAAAAAAGAAATACAACAGGTAACTCTTGCATATATTTCAGAACAGGTGGCTGTCCAACTTAAGAGACAAGTAGAAGAGGAGATGATTACAAAGTTTGATAAAGAAGTTGTAGAAGTGATGGTAGATTTAAACGATTTTTTAGAAGAAGATGACTATTTGAATAGCATTGTTCAAGTATCAATTTTACTAAAAAAGGTTGACAGCGACATAGAAGAAGGAGACAAAACAGTCCCAGTCGTTGCCCTCGTTGAGATCGATACGAGTAAAGGAGTAGAGCCTTTGCAAGAAACAACAACAAATAAACAGGAAATTCTTCAATATCTAGCAACTACTTGGACTATACCAATAGAGAAAGTTGAAGTTTTAATGGAAGGAGGGAGTTTAGATCAATGACCCAAAAGGAGCAAAATGGCCAATGGTTAAAAAAACTTTTTGCAAATAACGATGATAGAAAAAAACGAAGTAGTCCACTACAATATTTAGCTATCGTTATGTGTGTAGGTCTTGCGTTAATGATCTTTAGCAATTTCTCAAAATCTAGCAGCTTACAAGAAGGTATACCAGTGTTTAAAGATGAGTCAAAAGAAACTGGTGAGTCCGTACCGGTCTTCACAAGTAAAAATTCTAGTGATGAACCAATTACGATGCAAGACTATGAATATAACTATGAGAAACAACTGAGAGATGCCCTTGAAGAAATTGTTGGAGTTTCTGAGGTGACAGTTATGGTTAATCTAGCAGAAACTGAAACGAGAGTATTCGAAAGAAATAAAAGCATCAAGGAGCAAAAAACGAATGAGACTGATCGCGAAGGTGGTAAGCGAAATGTTGAAGATACCACTCGTGAGGAAGAAGTTATTATCATTCGAACTGGTGATAAAGAAGAGGCGCTAGTAGCGAAAACAGAAAAACCAAATATAAGAGGCGTTCTCGTTGTCGCTAGAGGAGTCGAAAACATTCAAGTGAAAACTTGGGTAGTAGAAGCTGTGAGTAGAGTGTTAGACGTGCCTTCTCATCGAGTTTCAGTTCTACCAAAGAAAACAAAGGAGGAATAAAAAATGGTATTAAAAAGACAAACAGTTTGGTTGCTTACAATGCTTAGCTTAATTATTGTATTATCGGTGTACTATATTACATCTCCAATGCAGGATCAGTTAGCGTTTGTTGGTGAAGAAGAAAAGCAGGGCGAAAATAACAATACTTTTGTAGAGTTTGAAGAGATTACAGAAGAATCAATGGAAGAGTTGTTTGGTGACAAAATTTTAACTAGCTTTACAAATGATGAAGTATTCAACTCAATTCGTTTAGAGCGCAGAGAGGCAAGAGAAAGAATGAATGAGGATTACGTTGCAGTTATTGCTTCAGTAGAGGCATCAGCCGATCTTCAAAGTCGAGCATTAGATAATATTGAACACCTTCATGTTTTAGCGCAAAAAGAAGAAATGCTTGAAACCTTAATTAAAACAAAGGGCTATGAAGATGTTTTAGTCATTGCTGAAGGTGATGAAGTGAAAATTATTGTTAAAGCTAATGAACTATCTAGAGAAGAAGCGGTAACAATTAATTTAATGGCTCGCGAGCAACTTGGTATTGATAATATTGCTGTCGCTTTCCAACCAACTACAAAGTAAGCAAAGAAGATTGGTCTTACGGACCAATCTTCTTTTTAAATTTTGTCAGTCAATATTATCAATCAAGGTTGTGAGCGGGAAATTATGAATGGATGAATAATAATAAATCAGCCTATTTTGGAATAATGCTATTGATAAGGTGCAATTCTAAATTAATAGTGGTATAATACGACCTTGGTAAAGTAAAGGAAATATAACAAATTTTACTCAAATTAATTTCATAATCTTATAAAAGTAACCTGATTGTGCAACATTAGTTAAGAACAGTTTAAATCAGCTATAGTTGTAACATAGTGGTATTGAAAAAGGTTTGTGAAATTGATTAATGGATTAAAGCCAACTCATCTACATTTAATTTACTTATTGTAAGGGAGAGATCATCATGCAATGGACTGACTTAACAGAAGGCGCCAAAGCGGTACTAGAACAGACAAGAAATATGAAAAATGATCAAATTCAAATTGTTGAGTTTGAAGTCGGTTTCGAGCAACAGTTCGAAGCATCAGATAGCGAAATATACAACGTCTCGATTCAAGAAGAAGATTATCAATCATTGAAAAAATATACTCAGGAAAACGAGTATGGTGATAAGTTTCATATGGCAAGAAATAAGAATATTGTAAAAATTATTTTGTTGGAAAATGGAAAAATACCGGAAAATCTTTCAGAATTCCCTGTTTTTAAACAATATAAAAATGATAGTGTAACAGCAACGGAAGAACAAGAATAACCATTTTTTAGATGACTCAAAGACTGGGTCATCTTTTTTGTGCAGATTTTTTCGGGTATATTTGAGAAATGCTTCTATACTAGTTTTAATAACAGTGCGGTGAAACGAGTTTCCTGATATTGATATTCTAGGTTGAGAAGAAGAGCTGATGGCTGTTTTTTTGGACTTTATTTAAAATTACGATTCTTTAGTAGAAAAAAACCTTTTAAAATGATAAATTTTAAGGTAGCATTGAATTAGTACTAAGTCATAAGACAAAGTAATTAGGATGTCGTTGTAAAAAGTATAAAACCGAGTTGAATAAGAAATGATGGAGAATAACGAGGAGTGAAGAAACATGATGAAAATTCAAGATATTCGCGAATTAATAAAGGCTATTGATCAATCAAGTATTGAAGAATTTAAATACGAGCAAGAAGGTACCAAAATAACTTTAAGAAAAGAACGAAAAATTTTTGAACAAGCGCAGCAGTTCGCTCAGCAAGCTCCAGTACAAATTCCACAACAACAAATCATCCCTACTGAACAACCGCAAGTTGTTAATAGTGTAGACAAAGAAGTGAAGCAAGAAACACCTGTTCCCCTGGGAACTAATTTACATAAAATAACATCCCCGATGGTTGGAACCTTTTATGCATCACCGTCACCAGATTCTGATCCTTATGTAAAAGTAGGGGATAAAGTAAAGAAAGAATCAGTAGTATGTATTGTTGAGGCAATGAAACTTATGAATGAAATTGAAGCAGAAATTAAAGGGGAAATTGTTGAAATCCTTGTTGAAAATGGGCAACTTGTCGAGTACGGTCAAGAGCTATTTTTAGTGAAACCGGAATAGGGGAGAAGCTAAATGATAAAAAAATTATTAATTGCCAACCGAGGGGAAATTGCCGTTCGAATTATTCGGGCCTGCCGTGAGATGGGGATAGAAACTGTTAGCGTTTATTCCGAAGCTGACAAAGACTCATTGCATGTTAGATTGGCCGACGAAGCTTATTGTATTGGCCCTACAGCTTCAGCAAAAAGTTATTTAAATTTCACTAATATTATGAGTGTTGCTACATTAACTGAAGTTGATGCCATTCATCCAGGATATGGATTTTTAGCTGAGAATGCTGACTTCGCTGAGATTTGTGCTGAATGTAACATTATTTTCGTTGGACCTAGCCCAGAGGCTATCAATAAAATGGGAACGAAAGATGTCGCAAGGGAAACGATGAAGCAAGCGGGAGTTCCGATTGTTCCTGGTTCAAATGGAATTATCAAAGATATTGATGATGCCCTAGCTATTGCCAGTGAAATAACTTTTCCGGTCATTATCAAAGCGACAGCTGGTGGTGGTGGAAAAGGAATTCGGGTTGCTAGGAATAAAGAAGAGCTCATAAAAGGTGTTTCAATCACGCAACAAGAGGCTCAAACAGCATTTGGTAACCCAGGTGTCTATATTGAAAAGTTTATTGAAGATTTTCGCCATGTTGAAATCCAGGTTTTAGCAGATAACTATGGCAATGTCGTTCATTTAGGAGAAAGAGATTGCAGTATTCAGCGCCGCCTCCAAAAACTATTAGAAGAAACACCTTCACCGGCAATTACAGAAACGAAACGAAAAGAAATGGGCGATGCAGCTGTATCTGCTGCCCAAGCAGTTGGATATTCTGGAGCTGGAACTGTCGAGTTTATTTTTGATCATCATACAGGTGATTTTTACTTTATGGAGATGAATACGAGAATTCAAGTAGAGCACCCTGTTACTGAAATGGTCACTGGTATTGACTTAATCAAACAACAGATATTAGTTGCTTCAGGTGAACGGTTAGAATTTACTCAAGAGGATATTACGTTTAATGGCTGGTCAATCGAGTGTCGAATTAATGCTGAAAACCCTGATAAAAACTTTATGCCCTCTCCAGGGAAAATTTCGATGTACTTGCCACCAGGAGGTTTAGGTGTTAGGGTAGATTCAGCAGCTTATCCTGGTTACACCATCCCCCCATTTTACGATTCAATGATTGCAAAAGTAATCACTTATGGGGCAACTAGGTCAGAGGCAATTGCGAAAATGAAAAGAGCTTTACAGGAGTTTGTGATTGAAGGCATTGATACAACAATTCCTTTCCATCTAAAATTGTTAGATAACGAAACATTTGTAAGTGGTGACTTTAATACAAAGTTTTTAGAAATTCATAATTTAACTGGTAAATAAATAATGGTAAAATTGGATTGTGTGATGGACTATCCATAGGAGGTTATAATAATGACAGAAAAAAATCACGTAATTGATCTCGAAGAGCAACATGAAAAACTAGGTAAAGTAGAAATATCCCCAGAAGTTATTGAAGTTATTACGAGTTTAGCAGCGGCTGAGGTTGAAGGTGTTGCTACAATGAGAGGGAATTTTGCGACTGGAGTTGCCGAAAAACTAGGTAGAAAAAGCCATGGTAAAGGTGTCAAAGTCGATTTAGGCCAGGATGGAATTTCAGTAGATGCTTATGTAATTGTAAAGTATGGCGTATCGATCCCAGAGGTAGCACGAAAAATCCAGGATAATATTCATCAAACACTAAAAACAATGACGGCAATAGATTTAAGCGCAGTAAATATTCATGTAGTTGGAATTCAGCTCGAATCACAGCAGGTAGTTGTAGACACTAATCAAGAATAAGTAGAAACGAGGATGACTCTAGGGGGTCTGCCTCTTCCAAGTTGCTCACTATGGAAGATGTATGCCCTTTCCTAAAAGTCGTCCTTTTTTTGGCGAATGTTTTGGACATGCTTTTTCTTAATATATTTAGGCGGTTTTTTAAATACTAAATACATTGAGTTGTGTAATGAGGGACAAGAATGTGGTATGATCAAGTTTAGAAAAATGGTATTAATGTATTTTAAAGGAGATATTTACATATGAAAAGAAGACTTGCTAGAATTAAAGCGGTTCAATCACTTTTTCAAGTGGATATGAGTGGAACTGATAAAGAGGAAGCAATAAGTAACGTATTGGAAGATAATGAACAGAAAGATTTATTTTTAGACAAGCTAGTTTCTGGTACGCTAGAACATTTAGAAGAGATCGACCAAATTTTTATAGGTAATTTGCAAAACTGGAAGATCGAACGTGTCGGAAATGTAGATCGCTCAGTAATCCGAATGGCTATTTTTGAAATGAAGTATTTGGAGGATATTCCTGTCAATGTTTCGCTTAATGAAGCAGTTGATGTAGCAAAAAGTTTTGGTGGGGAAGAAAGCGGTCGTTTTGTGAACGGTGTTTTATCAAAAATAGCTGAAACATTAAAAGTATAAAAAGTCCGAAAGTCAAAGGGGGAAATAAGGATGTCAGCAATCGTAATTAGTGGTAAAGATTTAGCGAAAGAAAAAAGGGGACAGATGAAAGAAGAGGTAGAACTATTGGTGAAAGAAGGAGTTCAACCAGGCTTAGCTGTTATTTTAGTAGGGGAGGATCCTGCAAGTCAATCTTATGTTAAAGCAAAGCAAAAAGCTTGTGAGGAAATCGGCATATACTCTGTTCTTCATAAGTTAGATGACTCTATTACTGAAACTCAACTATTAGAAGCAATTCAATCATTTAATGACGACCCACGTATTCATGGAATTTTGGTTCAATTGCCATTGCCAGCCCATATTTCTGAAAAGGCAGTAATTGAAAGGATTAGTCCAGATAAGGATGTAGATGGTTTTCATCCAATCAGTGTAGGAAAAATGATGATCGGTGAAGAAACATTTCTACCATGTACTCCATTCGGAATTGTTGAAATGATTAAGTCTCAAGGAATTACAATCGAAGGCAAGCATGTAGTAGTTGTTGGCCGTAGTAATATTGTTGGCAAACCAGTTGGACAATTACTTCTTAATGAAAACGCGACTGTTACGTATTGTCACTCGCGTACTAAGGATATGAAGTCTATTACAAAACAAGCAGATATTCTTGTTGTTGCTGTAGGAAAAGCAAACTTTATTGACGCAAGTTATATTAAAGAGGGTAGTGTTGTTATCGATGTGGGTGTAAATCGTTTAGATACGGGCAAACTTTGTGGAGACGTCGTTTATGATGAAGCGAAAGAAGTTGCTTCGCATGTTACCCCTGTTCCTGGTGGAGTTGGGCCGATGACGATTACGATGTTACTATTTAATACAATCCAGTCTGCAAAAAAATTATTGGTAAGTGTGAAGTAAGGAGAGGTTCGGATGTCAAATGATCAAATTTTTACGATATCAGCGTTAAATAAGTACATAAAACGAACATTTGACAATGATGAAATCCTACAAAATATATGGATAAAAGGTGAGATTTCTAATTTTAAAAAACATAGCAGGGGGCATATGTACTTTACAATTAAGGATGATCATTCAAAAATTCAAGCGGTTATGTTTGCGGGCAATAACCGCTTCTTGAAGTTCATTCCTGAAGACGGGATGAACATCATTGTTCGTGGCAATGTTACAATTTATGAAGCAACTGGACAATATCAAATTTATGTTAATGAAATGCAACCAGATGGTGTCGGAAACTTGTATTTGGCATATGAGCAGCTGAAAAAGAAGTTAGAGGCGGCTGGTTATTTTGACGATCAGTATAAAAAACCTTTACCAAAAATCCCTAAAGAAATTGGAGTCATTACATCATCAACAGGTGCTGCCGTTCGTGATATTATTACAACGCTCAAAAGACGCTTTCCGAGTGTTACAATTACATTATTTCCAGTTCTTGTGCAAGGATCAGAAGCCCCTAATTCAATTGCAAAAGCGATTTATCAAGCAAACCAAACAGAAACTATCGATGTATTAATAGTTGGTAGGGGGGGAGGCTCGATTGAGGAGCTATGGGCGTTTAACGAGGAAGTTGTTGCTAAAGCAATTTTTCAATCAACAATTCCGATTATTAGTGCAGTAGGACATGAAACCGATATTACGATTGCCGATTTTATAGCAGATAAACGTGCCGCGACTCCAACAGCAGCAGCCGAATTAGCTGTTCCAAATTGGGAAGATCTTCATGAAAAAATAGGACAACGAAAAATTCGGATTCAAAGAGCGATTGCTAAAAAAATCGAAACTGAACGAAAAAAGCTAACTAATCTACAGAAGTCGTATGCATTCCGTTACCCAGAACAACTTGTCAAACAAAAGGAGCAGCAATTAGATCGTTTATTCGATGATTTACAGCGAAACATGCTGCAATTAATCGAAAGGAAAAGAACGGCTTTACTTAATATTGAAAAGGATGTACAAAGAAATCATCCTAAAAGCTACATTGCAAAGGCAAGGGAACAGCTAGAAAAAAATGAAACCCTTTTAAGACAACACGTTAGTTCAATAAAAAAAGAGAAGGAATTTCAATTTAAGCATCTTACTACGAAATTAGAAGCATTAAGCCCATTAAAAATCATGACACGGGGTTATAGCTTAGCATATAAGCAAGATGGGACATTAATTAAAAGTATTTCAAACGTAACTGTTGGTGAGCCATTAACAATTGAGTTAAAAGATGGGGCAGTTTCATGTCAAATTAAAGATATTGAAAAGAAATGAGGTGTAGAGCATGAGTAAAAAGAAAGAATTGTCCTTTGAAGAAGCAATGGAAAAGCTGGAGGAAGTTGTTGAAAAGCTTGAACAAGGGGATGTACCTTTAGAAGAAGCGATATCAATGTTTCAGGAAGGAATGACTTTATCTAAACAATGTCATGATAAATTAAAATCAGTTGAAAGCAGTATGGATCGTATTCTGCATGCAGACGGAAAAGTTGAACTAACAACGTTTCAGGAGGAGTAACAGTGACAAAGTTAACTTTATCGTCTTTTGTTAATAATAGAAAATTGCTATTAGAACAAAAGCTTACTGAATATGTACGACAATTAGAAGTCCCAACACAACTGCAAGAGGCAATGATTTATTCACTAGAAGCTGGCGGCAAGCGACTTCGCCCAATGTTATTATTCGCAACTGTAGAAGGTTTTGGTCAGGACTTTAAAGAAAGTATGCCTGTAGCTTGTGCCATTGAAATGATCCATACATATTCATTAATCCATGATGACCTCCCGGCTATGGATAATGATGATTTACGACGGGGAAAGCCAACAAACCATAAAGTATTTGGGGAGGCTACAGCAATTTTGGCTGGAGATGCTCTATTGACATATGCCTTCCAAGTTATTGCTACGATGAGTGAGACATTTGTTGACTCATCTCAAAAGCTCCGACTAATTGTTGAGCTGACAAAAGCCGCCGGTCCAGAAGGAATGGTTGGTGGCCAAGCTGCAGATATGGAAGGTGAGAACAAACAATTAACTCTAACCGAGTTAGAATATATTCACCACCATAAAACTGGCGATCTATTAAGTTATTCAATTATCTCAGGTGCAATCTTAGCGAAAGCTTCAGATAAAGATGTTGAAAATTTAAGGGGCTTTGCTAAACATCTAGGTTTAGCGTTTCAAATAAAAGATGATATTCTTGATATTGAGGGTAGTGAAGAGAGCCTAGGTAAACCTGTCGGAAGTGACATGAATAATGAAAAGAGCACCTACCCGAAGCTATTAGGAATTGAAGGTGCAAAGAATAAATTAGATGATCATATTATTAAATCAAAAGAATACTTATATAATGTCGATATCGATAAAGAAAAGTTAGAACTTTTAGTTGACTATATCATGTATCGTGATCGATAAAAAATCCAGAATATCCTAAGTCAAAGCTTCATAATATAATAAATAACTTTCATGAATTATTTATTGCTAAAATAGCAAGCTAGTATTTACTAATTGTTGTAATAGTATATATCATGTATAATGTTGAAAAGTGAGTGGTGCAGTATTCTAGTCAGTCCTCCATTCTCGAAGGCGGGCCTAAAAATCCGCTAAAGGGCACATCGATGAAGTTCCTAGTATTGGCTTGAGGCGCCCAGCCTTGGGTCGTTGCTGGGAGTAAAGGAATTAGGGCGATCCACAATGGCATGTGGGCGTTGACCCTCTTTCCGCGGAGGCCAGAACACGTGACAATCTCTTGGGAATGAGTACGTTACGGTTTTTGGTATGAACCTGCATAACAAGTTTCCCCTTGTGGCAGCGTAGCCTGCCTTGAGTGGAGTTAGAGGGGATTATGGATACTAAATTGTATACACTGTATGATAAATTAGTAATCCACATGAAATCTACTCTGCAAAAGAGGATAGAGGATGGTTAAGGGCTGTAGAGGAAAACTCCTAGACTGTTCGTATGACATTTAAAGGGGATTATAGTGCGTGCTAAGTGGTAATCCAGTCTAACGTTTGGCAACAGCGTTAAGGCAGATTTAAAGGGAAACCGCCAATGTGGCGACATGTCGGTATTTGCTTGGGAAAACCTACTGGACCTAAGACGCAGTCTTTACTCTTTAAATGGCCACTCACATATACATACTTATGAAAATATTTAATATTAGCATGAGTTAAAGTGGATAACTTTATTTATAGTAATAATTAATATTAAATTAATTTCTACATTAATAGATTGGTGTGTCATAAACTAATATGATTAAAATAAAACATTCTTTAAATTGGACGTTAGCGATTGCCGTTATCACTCTTGTGTTAGCGGCTCTTTTTTCAATCGTATCTACTTTTATTTTGAGTGGAGTCACTTGGGGAGTAGGAATGCTCATAGTCTTTGTTATTGTACTCGTCGGTGTGATCTTTGATACAATAGGGGTAGCTGCAACTGCTGCTGAAGAAGCACCTTTTCATGCAATGGCAGCTGAACGAGTCCCTGGTGCAAAAGAAGCTGTATTAATTACACGAAATGCAGATAAATTTGCGAACTTATGTAATGATGTTATCGGAGATATTGCTGGTATTATTAGTGGAACTGCGTCAGCATTCGTTGTTATTCAATTTGCACAGCAAATTGGTCAAGGCGATAATTCAGCTTATCAGTTTTGGATTTCTGTCATTTTTACAAGTATTGTAGCTAGTCTTACAGTGGGGGGGAAATCACTAGGAAAAACGATTGCTTTGCAGTATGCGACAGCAATTATTTTCCATGTAGGTAGATTATTTTTTTTATTAGAGGTAAAATTGAAAATAAATATTTTGAAAAATGGGAAAGACAGAGACAAGAGGAAAAAGAAAGCCAAAAGAAAGTGAGGGTTTTTCTTGGATTTAACGACAATAAACGATCCAAATTTTATAAAGAAGTATAATAAAGAGCAATTAGAGGCTTTAGCTGTGGACATTCGAGCTTTTTTAGTAGAAAAGCTTTCGGTAACAGGTGGACATTTAGGGCCAAATTTAGGTGTAGTAGAATTAACACTTGCTTTGCATAAAGAATTCAATAGTCCGTCGGATAAATTTATTTGGGATGTGGGCCACCAGGCCTACGTTCACAAGATATTAACTGGACGGGCTAATCGCTTTGATGAATTACGACAATATAAAGGGCTTTGTGGTTTCCCAAAACGATCTGAAAGCGAACATGATGTTTGGGAAACGGGTCATAGTTCTACATCGCTGTCAGCGGCCATGGGAATGGCTGTGGCTCGAGATCTTAAAGGTACCGATGAAAACATCATAGCTATCATTGGTGATGGTGCACTTACTGGTGGAATGGCTCTAGAAGCATTAAATCATATAGGACATGAACAAACAGATTTAATTGTTATTTTAAATGATAATGAAATGTCGATAGCACCTAATGTCGGAGCTCTTCACAGTGTATTAGGAAGACTACGTACAGCTGGAAAGTATCAAAAGGCCAAAGATGAGTTAGAACAGTTATTGAAAAAAATTCCTGCTTTTGGTGGGAAAATTGCATCAACTGCGGAACGACTAAAAGATAGTTTAAAGTATTTATTTGTATCAGGTATGTTTTTTGAGGAGATGGGTTTTACTTACTTAGGCCCTGTAGACGGTCATAATTTAGACGATATCCTTGAGAATATTAAATATGCGAAGAAAACAAAGGGACCAGTCATTGTCCATGTACTTACGAAAAAAGGAAAAGGTTATGCACCAGCAGAAAATGATGCTTTAGGTACATGGCATGGACTAGGTCCATATAAGATCGAATCAGGAGAAGTAGTCAAAAAACCTGGTCCGCCAAGCTACAGCGCTGTTTTTGCAAATACACTAGTAAAAACTGCTAAAGAAAATGAAAAAGTTGTCGCACTAACCGCTGCAATGCCGGGTGGCACAAGATTAGATATTTTTGCGAAAGAATTTCCTAATCGAATGTTTGACGTCGGTATCGCTGAGCAACATGCTACAACGATGGCTGGTGGATTAGCTACACAAGGATATAAGCCAGTATTTGCAGTCTATTCCACATTTCTGCAACGTGGTTATGACCAAGTTGTTCATGATATTTGTCGACAAAACTTAAATGTCTTTTTTGCAATTGATCGTGCCGGTCTTGTCGGGGCTGATGGAGAAACACATCAAGGTGTCTTTGATATCTCTTACTTACGTCATATACCAAATATGACGATACTATCAGCTAAAGATGAAAACGAGTTACAGCATATGGTTTATACAGCTGTTCAATATAGTGACGGCCCTATAGCTGTAAGGTATCCTAGAGGGAATGGCTACGGTGTGAAAATGGATGATCAACTGATGGAAATACCAATCGGCAAGTGGGAAGTGCTAAGAGAAGGTAGCGATATGGCTATTTTAACTTTCGGAACAACAATTCCAATGGCTGAAGAAGCTGCTGAATTATTAGCCAAAGACGGTATTTCTGTAAAAGTCATTAACGCAAGATCGATTAAGCCGTTAGATAAAGAAATGCTCTTAGATTTAGTTAATAATAACTATCGTATCCTAACTATTGAAGAGGCTGCTCTCCAAGGCGGCTTTGGAAGTGCGGTATTAGAATTTTATCATGACCACTCATATCATAATGTCATTGTAGATAGAATGGGAATTCCGGATCAATTTATCGAACATGGTAGTGTAAATGAGTTAATGGAAGAAATAGGGATGACGACAATTGATGTTGTTACTAACATCCAAAAAATGTTTCCTAGAAAACAACAGAGGGCATAGAAATGGCTAAAAAGGAAAGAATTGATGTTCTCTTAGTTGAAAGAGGTTTAATTGAAACGAGGGAAAAGGCGAAAAGGTCTGTTATGGCAGGCCTTGTCCTTTGTAATAATGAAAGAGTTGATAAGCCTGGAACAAAAGTCGATCTTGATGCGAAGCTGTTAGTAAAGGGTGATCTTCTCCCATATGTAAGTAGAGGTGGCTTAAAACTTGAAAAAGCCATTCAAGAATTTCAATTTGATTTAAATAATAAAGTTGTCCTTGATATTGGTTCTTCGACGGGTGGATTTACTGATTGTGCTCTTCAAAACGGTGCAGCGCTCGTTTATGCAGTTGATGTTGGCTATAATCAATTAGCGTGGAAGTTACGACAGGATGAGCGAGTTGTTGTGATGGAAAGAACGAATTTTAGATATGTCACAGCTGCTGATTTTACAAAAGGATTTCCAAATTTCGCAACAATTGATGTATCTTTCATCTCTCTTAGATTAATTTTACCGGCGTTAGCTAATGTGTTAGAGAAAGGGAGTCACGTTTCTGCTTTAGTCAAACCACAATTTGAAGCAGGGCGTGATGAGGTTGGAAAAAAGGGAATTGTTAAAGATGAACGAGTACATCAAAAAGTACTACAGGAAATTGTTGATTTCGCTTTGAAAATAGGTTTTGATGTTTATGGTTTATCCTATTCGCCAATCAAAGGCGGAGAAGGGAATATCGAATTTTTGCTGCACCTTTATTGGTCTGGAACAGCTAATATTGGCGAAAGTCGTATTCCGGCAATTTCCGATCTTGTTGCATCAGCACATAATAATTTAAAACTATAAAAAAGGGAGTAGACGCTGCTACTCCCTTTTTTATTATTCATTTTTTCGTTGTATTATGTATAAAAATAAGTTAATATACAGTTAATAAAGATAGAACATACCAGTAAAAAAGCGATTTAATTATATTGGAGGAGATGGGAATGAATAAGGGGCAACGCCATATTAAAATTCGTGAAATTATTGCAAATAGAGAAATTGAAACACAAGATGATTTGGTCGAAAATTTAAAAAATGCTGGCTTTAATGTAACTCAAGCTACTGTTTCTAGAGATATAAAAGAACTTCACCTTGTTAAGGTACCAATGCAAGATGGTAGGTATAAATATAGTCTACCTGCCGATCAACGTTTTAATCCATTGCAAAAATTAAAGCGTTCTCTCATGGATAGTTTTGTAACGATTGACCATGCCAATAATCTAATTGTAATGAAAACATTACCTGGTAATGCTAATGCAGTTGGCGCTTTAATTGACAATCTGGATTGGAATGAAATATTAGGAACAATTTGTGGTGATGATACAATATTAATTATTTGTCGAACAACTGAAGATAGTCCAATCTTAAGCGAACGATTTCTAGACATGTTATAGGATAACGTTGTAAGGAGGTGAATCAAAAGTGCTAATTGAACTCTCCATTAAAAACTTTGCTATTATAGAAAATCTTACAGTTCCATTTGAAAAGGGGTTAACTGTTTTAACTGGAGAAACAGGTGCAGGTAAATCAATTATTATTGATGCCATTAGTTTGCTTGTAGGTGGTAGAAGCTCAGTAGAGTTTGTAAGACACGGAACGAATCGTGCTGAAATTCAAGGGTTATTTTTTATTGATGACCCATCCCATGTTATCTACGAGAAAGCTCTTCAGTTAGGGATTGAGATAAACGAAGATCAAATGGTTGTACTACATCGAGATATTACTGCTCAAGGAAAAAGCATTTGTAGAGTAAATGGTAAGTTGGTAACTTTAGGGATTTTACGGGAATTAGGAAATTCACTAGTCGATATCCACGGACAACATGAACATCAACACTTAATGCAAGTTGAACGACATTTATCTCTTTTAGACCAATATATTGGGGACAAGCTTACCTATGCGTTAAGTGAATATAAGAAAATTTACAAAACATTTGTTGACCTAAATTCTAGGGTTAAACAATTTTCTGAAAACGAACAAAAGCTTGCCCACCGTCTAGATTTGCTCCAATATCAGTTAACCGAAATTGAAAAATCCAAGTTGAAGCCTAATGAGGATTTAATTCTTCTAGATGAAAGAAATAAGCTAGCAAATGGTGAGAAATTGTCTAAGGCCATACATAACTCTTATCATGCGCTATACGGAGACCAAAAAGGTTTAGATTGGATTTTGTCTGCAATGAACCATGTGGAGGAAGCTGCTGCGGTTGATAAACAATTAATTCCTTTAAAAGAGACGATAAGTAACTGTTATTATTTATTGGAAGAAGCTACTTTTTCGTTAAGGGACTATTATGAATCCATTGAATTCGATACGAAACAATTAGATCTAGTTGAAGCAAGGTTAAATGAAATTACTCAGCTAAAAAGAAAATATGGTGAAAACGTTACAGATATTTTAGAGTATTCTGCCAAGATAGAAGAGGAAATCGATCATTTAATTAATCGAGACGAAAAAATTCAGCAACTTCTAAACCAATTGGAGAATATCTGTCATGATCTTTTTCTTGAGGCGAAAAATTTAAGTGATATTAGAAGTAATAATGCGAAAGTTTTGGTTGATAAAATACATCAACAATTAAAAGATCTTTATATGGAGAAAACCAAATTTCACATTGAAGTTTATCAAAGGTCAGCATCAAATAAAGACCCATTAGTGAATGGTAGTCATATCCACTTTCAAGAAGATGGCATCGACCGGGTCGAATTTTTACTGTCGACTAATCCTGGTGAACCACTCAAACCATTAGCTAAAATCGCCTCTGGCGGAGAGATCTCTCGAATTATGCTTGCATTAAAATCAATTTTTTCAACACATCAAGGGTTAACGTCTTTGATATTTGATGAGGTTGACACTGGTGTTAGTGGTCGAGTAGCACAAGCGATTGCCGAAAAAATTTATAAAATATCAGTAAATTCTCAGGTATTATGTATTACTCATTTGCCTCAAGTAGCTGCAATGGCGACGACTCATCTTTACATTTCTAAGGAGCAATTGGACGATAAAACAGTAACAAAAGTAACCGCAATGTCTAAAAAGGAACAAATCGAAGAAGTGGCAAGGATGTTATCTGGAGCTGAAACAACAAACCTAACAAGGGAAAATGCTAAAGAACTACTAGCTCAAGCAGAGAATATTAAAGATGAATATGTAAAGCTAACCAATTAAGGTTAGCTTTTTTATTGTTAAGTGGTTATAAATACAGTGCTGGGAGGCAACATTAATATTACAGCCAAACATGGAGGTGTAGGTTAGGAGCGAGGAGAGTGAAGACAATTCATGACAGAAACTAGAAAAATTATAGGTGTAATTCTCCTTGTTTTCATAATAAGCATCGGTTTTGCAAAGCCGGTCCAAGAGTACGTCAGTATCCCAAAGAAGTTGGTCTTAATTGAAGGCCAACAGCAATCATTGCAAAAGGCTTTACCTGTATTTAAGATGTCCTCTAACAATGAATTTGTTGCAGTAGATGAGGAACAATTTGCAGTTTTAGCAAAAGAGCAAGGAGATGCTAACGTGACGGTTACAGTGGGAGGGGCTCCTGTAAAGAATGTCGATGTACGTGTTCTAAAGGATATAAAAGTAATACCAGGTGGTCAATCAATTGGAGTAAAACTAAATACACTAGGTGTATTAGTAGTTGGGCATCACTTAGTCGACAGCGAAGATGGTGAAAAGTCGCCAGGAGAGCTGGCTGAAATTGAAGTTGGTGACATAATTACGAAAATAAATGGCAAGAAAATTGAAAATATGACTGAAGTTACTCCATTAGTACAAGAAGCTGGTGAAAAAGAGGAAACTTTAAAGCTTGAGGTAATTAGAGAAAATGATGTGTTACAAAAAAGACTAAAACCGATTAAAGCAAAAGGGGAAAGTTCCTATCGTTTAGGTTTATATATTCGTGATTCTGCCGCAGGAGTAGGTACAATGACTTTTTATGAACCGCAGTCAAGAAGTTATGGTGCATTAGGTCACGTTATATCTGACATGGATACACAGAAACCTATTGTTGTTAACGATGGCCAAATTGTCAGTTCATTAGTTACTTCTATTGAAAAAGGAAGCAATGGAGATCCAGGAGAAAAATTAGCGAGGTTTTCAAATGATAGAAAAGTGTTAGGAACAATAACAAAAAATAGCCCTTTTGGCATCTTTGGAAAACTCCACGAAAATATTAAAAATCAAATTTTAGATGAAGCATTGCCAATAACACTTTCACATCAAGTTAAAGAAGGACCAGCGAAAATTTTAACTGTTGTAGACGGCGAAAAAGTTAAAGAATATGATATTGAAGTCATAAGTTCAGTTCCACAAAAATTTCCTGCAACTAAAGGTATGGTCATTAAAGTAACTGATCCGGAACTTTTAGAAGCTACAGGTGGCATTATCCAAGGGATGAGTGGAAGTCCTATTATACAAGATGGTAAAGTGATTGGGGCGGTTACCCACGTTTTTGTTAACGATCCTACAAGTGGCTATGGCTGTCACATTGAGTGGATGTTACAAGAAGCTGGGATAGATATTTATAACAAAGAAAAGGCAAAGGCGAGTTAAATCGACCGATGCCTTTTTTTTCAAGTTTAACTACATAATGTTAGGTGAGATTCACAGTAAATATTTTGAAAAAAAAATTAAAATTCCTCATAATTATGGTAATATATATATATCATAAAGAATTTTCGACAAAATTTCATTTTCAATGTTGTCAAGTGCCGAATGTGGTCGAAAACGGGAGTAAACCGTAAGTTTTCCAATAAAAATAAAGTTTTTTAATATTTTTTTAAAAAAATTAAAGGAATTGTTATCCGATTGTCGAATTTGTTGTGATGGAAACAAAAAGCATATTTTAAATATCAGGGAGGAAACAGTCGGTGCATAATAAAATAAAAGTTTGTATAGCTGATGATAATCGAGAATTAGTGAGCTTGCTTGAAGAATATATTTCAAGCCATAATGAGATGGAAGTAGTAGGAGTTGCATATAATGGACAAGAATGTTTATCTTTAGTTCAGGAACAGCAACCTGATGTATTAATATTGGATATTATCATGCCGCATCTTGACGGGTTAGCGGTATTAGAAAGATTAAACCAACAAGGTTTAGCTAAGCGCCCTAATATAATTATGTTAACTGCTTTTGGTCAGGAGGATGTTACAAAAAAAGCTGTTGATCTTGGTGCATCTTATTATATTTTAAAGCCGTTTGATATGGAGACATTAATTAATAAAATAAAAGATGTTAGTGGTAACTCACAACCGATTATTCAACATAAAAGTACATCCACAATGAACTATACGAGAAATGAACCAAAACAATTTAATCTAGATGCAAGTATCACGAGTATTATCCATGAAATTGGTGTTCCTGCTCATATAAAAGGTTATATGTATTTGCGGGAAGCTATTACAATGGTCTACAATGACATCGAATTATTGGGTTCAATTACAAAAGTACTTTACCCTGATATTGCTAAGAAGTTCAACACGACATCTTCTCGAGTAGAACGTGCAATTCGCCATGCGATTGAAGTAGCGTGGAGTCGCGGGAATATCGAGTCAATTTCTAGTCTTTTTGGCTACACTGTTAGTCACACGAAGGCAAAACCTACGAATTCGGAATTTATCGCAATGGTTGCAGATAAACTTCGGATTGAACATAAAGTATCATAAGAAGAATTTTTTATTAATAAAAGGCTCATCCTAAAAACGGGTGAGTCTTTTTGATTTTTAGAATTAGATTTATCCTGTCTGGATTTTATTAATCGAATGAAAGGGTAAAAATGACAATCTAATTATATAACAGTTCTTGTATAGATGTATAACAGTTAGTAGTTTAGAAGGGAATTCTATCCAAGTTAATATTGAAAATATAAAGTTATTTCACCGTTTTGTCATATACAAACGGTTAAAAACATTATATAATAAATATAAGCAATTGGGTAATACAGATTGAATAATCTTAATAATACAGATAAAGATAAGATTACAAAAAAAGTTCATCTGACGTTGCCTAAGCACAAAATAATCTTAGTTATTAAAAAAATAATATAAAATGTGAAAAAAACACATTTTATGCAGTCATGAGCAGAGAGGGAGATGTTAAATGGAAGCATGGAAAGGTTTTAACGTTGGTGAATGGACAGATAAAATTGATGTTAGAGATTTTATTAACAAAAACTGGGATCCGTATACAGGGGACGAAACATTTTTAGTGGGCCCTACGGACACAACAAAAGAACTATGGGAACAAGTTCTAGAGTTAATGAAAAAAGAAAGAGAAAATGGTGGCGTGTTAGATGTTGATACAAAAACGATTTCTACGATCACATCTCATGGACCAGGTTACTTAAATAAAGATAAAGAGCAAGTTGTAGGCTTACAAACAGATGCACCGCTTAAGCGTTCGATCCAACCAACCGGTGGGATTCGAATGATGGCATCAGGTTGTGAAGCATATGGCTTTAAATTAGATCCACAAATTGAAAAGATTTATACGGATTATCGTAAAACCCATAATGCGGGTGTATTCGATGCTTATACTAGTGAGATGCTTGCAGCCCGTAAAGCTGGAATAATTACTGGGCTACCGGATGCATATGGACGTGGACGTATTATTGGAGACTACCGTCGCGTTGCATTATATGGAGTAGATCGATTAATAGCTGATAAAAAGGCAGTTAAAAAAGGCTTAGAAAAAGGTGTAATGTCTGAAACGGTTATTCGAGATCGTGAAGAGGTTTCTGAGCAGATTCGTTCACTACAAGAACTAAAACAAATGGCAGCATCGTATGGGTTTGATATTTCTAACCCAGCAACAACAGCTAAGGAAGCGTTCCAATGGTTATATTTTGGTTATCTAGCTGCAATTAAAGAGCAAAATGGCGCAGCAATGAGCTTAGGGCGTGTTTCGACTTTCTTAGATATTTATATTGAAAGAGACATTCAAGCTGGGATCTTAACAGAAGAAGAAGCTCAAGAAATTGTTGACCATTTTGTTATGAAACTTCGTTTAGTTAAATTCCTAAGAACACCTGATTACGATGAGTTATTTAGTGGCGACCCAACATGGGTGACAGAATCTATAGCTGGTATGTCATTAGATGGCCGTCCGTTAGTAACGAAAAACTCATTCCGTTTCTTATATACACTTGTTAATTTAGGTCCAGCACCTGAGCCAAACTTAACAGTTTTATGGTCTACGCAATTACCAGATGGCTTTAAAAAGTTTTGTGCAAAGATGTCTATTGAGACTAGCTCGATCCAATATGAAAATGATGATATTATGAGACCTGATTATGGCGACGACTATGGAATTGCTTGTTGCGTATCAGCGATGCGTATCGGAAAGCAAATGCAGTTCTTCGGTGCCCGTGCTAACTTAGCTAAAGCGCTTCTTTATACAATTAACGGTGGTATTGATGAAAAGTTAAAAATCCAAGTAGGACCTAACTTTGAACCAATTACTTCAGAATATCTTGATTACGAAGAAGTTGTTGAGAAGTTTGAAAAGTTCCAAGATTGGTTAGCCGAACTTTATATGAACTCGCTAAATGTAATTCACTATATGCATGACAAGTATAGCTATGAGAGAATTGAAATGGCCCTTCACGATCAAGAAATTCTACGAACAATGGCTTGCGGAATTGCTGGATTGTCAGTAGTTGCTGATGCTTTAAGTGCAATTAAATTTGCAAAAGTAAAAGTAATCCGTGACGAGGATGGAATTGCTACAGATTTTGAAATCGAAGGCGAATTCCCGCAATACGGCAATAACGACTCTCGTGTAGACGATATTGCTACTCATTTAGTGAAAAACTTTATGAACAAGTTACGTCAACAACCGACGTATCGAAATGCGCTACCAACTCAATCTGTATTAACGATTACGTCAAACGTTGTATATGGTAAAAAAACAGGTAATACTCCTGATGGACGGAAAGCTGGAGAACCTTTTGCGCCAGGTGCTAATCCAATGCACGGTCGTGATAAAAAGGGTGCGTTAGCATCACTAAATTCTGTAGCGAAGCTTCCTTATGAAGATTGCCAAGATGGGATTTCGTGTACATTCTCAATCGTACCTAAAGCTCTTGGTAAAGACGAAGAGTCTCGTATTAGTAATTTAGCTTCAATCTTAGACGGTTATTCATCACAAACAGGACACCATATTAATGTTAACGTATTTGATCGTGAGCAATTAATGGATGCAATGGAGCACCCTGAATTGTATCCACAATTAACCATCCGTGTGTCTGGTTATGCTGTTAACTTCATTAAATTAACGAGAGAACAGCAAATTGATGTAATTAACCGTACTTTCCACGAAAGTATGTGATCTAAATGTTAGGAAGAATCCATTCGGTTGAATCTTGTGGAACAGTAGATGGTCCCGGTTTGCGATTTATCATTTTCCTTCAAGGATGTGCGATGCGTTGTGCTTACTGTCATAATCCTGACACTTGGAAGGTTAGTGGTGGAATTGAAAAGAGTGTAGATGAATTACTAGAAGAAGCGAAAGGATACCTGCCGTATATGAAGTTTTCTAACGGTGGTGTTACATTAAGTGGTGGAGAACCCCTTTTGCAACCTGATTTTGTTCTAGAGTTTTTCAAAAAGTGTAAAGAAGCTGGAATTCATACAACCCTTGACTCATCGGGTTTTGTTCAGCCGGCTAATCTTGAAGAGATACTGGAAGTGACAGACCTTGTTCTTTTAGATATTAAGCATATCAGAGAAGAACAGCATAAAAAGATTACAGGGGTTTCGAACAAAAATACACTAAAATTTGCAAAACTTCTAGACGAAAAGGGAATTCCGGTTTGGATTAGACATGTCCTTGTCCCTGGTCTTTCAACTGAAGAAAAAGATTTAAGTGAACTTGGTGACTTCTTAGCAACGCTTTCAAATGTCGAAAAGGTTGAAGTTCTCCCATATCATAAAATGGGTGAATATAAATGGGAGCAATTAGGTTTAACTAATAAACTTGTTGATGTAATGCCTCCAAAGCAGGCGGAAGTTGATTTTGCCCATCAATTATTAACAAAAACATGTAAAGTTATAAAAAAATAAATGATTAGAGCATAGCTTAACAGCTATGCTCTTTTTCTGTGAAATAATACTGGATTTATGTAAAAAAGGTAATAGTTAGGATGAAAAATTAGGTAATGACTAATACTATGTTTGGAATCTACATTTTTATAAAAAGTGGTGGCTGTTATGTTGTCTAATGACCAAATAAAAGGCTATGCATATCAAGATAAAAAAACGAAGTTGCTCGTTGAGCGTATACCTAAAAAGAGTATTGCTGTTGTAGTTCACCAAGATATTGATATGGCTGCTGCTGAAAAATTAATTAGTTGTAGAGTAAAAGCGGTCATCAACTTTAAAAAATCAATGAGTGGATTATTTGTCCATAATGGTGTTGAAGTATTATTGGATGCGAAAATACCTGTTTTTGATATTGAAGAAGATCTTGAAGACGACTTAGAGGGGAAATTAATTCTTGTAAAAGAAGATCATCTTTTCGAAGGTATTAATGGAAGTTGGGTAAAGGTTTGTAAGCTTTCTCGTTACAGTTATTCTCAGCTACGACAATTAAAATTATTAGCAAACACTCATTTTGCTGAACAATTTAAAAAATTTGTAGGAAATTCGTTAGATTATGGCGATAAAGAACTAGATCAATTTATAAGAGAAGTTGAAAACCTCCCGGTGCTACGACAATTTCTAGGTAAGGAAGTATTAATTGTTGCTCGGGGCGCAAATTATGAAAGAGATTTGATGTTATTAAAACCATTTATTAAGAAAAAGAGGTTTATAACAATTGCAGTTGATGGTGGGGCTGACGGCCTAATGAAAATTGGGGTTAAGCCTGATTATATAATTGGTGATATGGATTCCGTTTCTGAAAAATCTTTAAGAAGTGGTGCTCAACTCCTAGTTCATGCTTATCGAGATGGACGTTCTCCTGGAGAGGGGAGGATTATATCTTTAAATCTTCCTTCGAAACGGATTGCACTTTTGGGGACTAGTGAAGATGCAGCCATTACATATGCGTATTGCTCCGGAGCAAGAAAAATATATACAGTAGGTACCCGCCTTGGGATGAATGAATTTTTAGAAAAAGGTCGAATTGGAATGGGATCTAGTTTGTTAACTAGGATGAAAGTTAGTCATGCTCTAGTCGATCTAAAAGGAATTCATTCTCTATTCGTTACGGAAAGTGATCGTGGACTAAGTGGATGGGTGTTAATTCCTGCTATCCTTGTGCTTGGATTAATGAGCCTTAGTGAGCGATTTGAGCTGTTTGTCTCATTAGTATTTCAATGGTGGGGTGGGGGGTAAAAATTGATGAGTAAACATATAAAAACTCTATTCGTGATAACTAGTTACTTTTTTTTGGGACTATTGCTTGGACTAGTCTTTGATAAGGATTGGTTGCATGAAGAGCAAATAAAGTATGTTCAACAATTAAAAGTAGAGAATGAACTTCTTGTTCAAGAGAAACAGGCCTGGGTGCGTTATGTTGGGGATGAATTTAATCAAATTAAATTCTATACAACAGTAGAAGAAAATGAGCAGTTTCAGAATTTAGGACAGGTGTTAGCGAGTATAGGTATAACCTTAGAAAGGTTACCAGAAACAATGGGGGTTTATCAGCAGCAAGGGATCATTATCTCATTAGGTGAGGAGCTTGAAGAGACATATGGATTACCGCATTTGAATTTAAAAGCTATACCGGCACATGATGTTGAACTAAACTTAATGTATTTATCTTTATTGCGAATGAAAGAGGAGTTACTTCAATGAAAGAAAAGTTATCAATTAGTGTAGTTATTCCCGCGTATAACGAGGAAGAGACAATTAAAATGACGTTAGTAACGTTAAATCGTTGCACTTGGGTTAATCAATTGATTGTTGTTGATGATGGTAGTTTGGACGATACAGCTAATATCGCAGAGAGATATTGTGATCATGTAATCCGGTTAAATAGGAATAGAGGAAAAGCGTTTGCGTTAAAAGAAGGTTGGAAAAAAGTTGATGGAGACATTATTGTCACTCTAGACGCTGACTTAGGTATGACTGCTAGAGAGGGAGAGCGTCTAGTGGAAAAACTTCATCTAGATCATTTAGATTGTGTCATAGCTAAATTACCAGTCCAAGAAAAACGAGGGTTTGGCCTAATGAGACACCGGGCACAAAAATTAATTTTCTCGAGAACTGGTAAATGGTTTGAGTCCCCATTATCAGGACAACGAGCTTTAAGGAGAAAGTGGCTTGAAGTTTTGTTAGAAAAAGACTATGTCGGTTTTGGAGTCGAAATGGCGATGACTGTTGATTTATTAAAATCTGGAGCGAATGTAGATGAGGTAGATGTAAGTTTTTTTCACCGTGCAACTGGTAAAGACTTTGATGGGTTTCTACATCGAGGTAGGCAGTGGTTAGATATGGAAAAAACATTGCGGAAAATGAGGGCATCATGGCAATAGTCTTTTTATTTCCATTGGTTTTGTCGGTAACTTTCATCGTTTTTAAAAAATTTGGTTGGATAGTCACCAATTACAAAGGTGTCGAAACACCATATAATTTAGGTTTTTGCATTTTTTTAGTTGTTTTAGCGTACGTCATTTTTATTAATAACTCTTTAATTATTATATACTTAACGGTACTATGGTTTACTGGCTTTATTGATGATCGCTTTGGGACTAAATATCCAAAGGGGTTAAAAGGGCACATCGGGTTATTTATTTCGACCGGAAAAATTACTACAGGTTTAGTTAAATTGGTAAGTACGATAACCGTGTCGTCGCTGTTTCTTGTCGTCAGTGAAGGGGGAATACTTGAGAAGAGTGCCTTGTTTTTATTATTAGTTCTTCCTCCGCACGTCATGAATTTATTTGATACTCGGCCTTTACGGGTTTGGAAGGTTTGCGCCATTCATTCTGTTATTTATTTGCCGGTTATGTTCCAACTCTCTTTCCAAATGCTATTTTCTCTAGGTGGAATAATTGCATTTCTCATTTATTTTGAAGGGAGAAAATATGGAATGTTAGGCGATAATGGTGCGACTCTATTAGGTGGAATTATTAGTATTGTAGCTATTTACCAACTTTCAATTTCATTACAGTGGTTGTTAATTTGTCTTTACTTGTTGATTGTTTTCTTAACTGAGAAAATATCTATTTCGGAGTGGATTGAGGAAAGACCTTTTCTAAGAAGGATTGATCGTTGGGGAGTTTCTTAAAAAGAGGCTGGGACATAACAAAGTATCAGACACCGCCAGGCAGCGAACATAGACATAAGATAAATCTGTATGTCTATATTCAGTAGGATCCTTGTTGTGTCAGACACTTTTGTCCTAGCCTCTTTTATTCATGTTTCTTCTTTTGAAACCTTGGAGCAACTTTATTATTTTTGCGATCGCGATATAAAACGAAACCTGCGATAAATCCAACACCTAAAATGAGGAAAATAAAACCTGATATAAATTGAAGCCAAAGAGAAGGGAAAGGGGGATGAAGAATTTTAAAGAATATATCTCTCATTAATTTAATACCGTAACCAGCTAGTAAGCCGGGGATTACTAAAATTAAAAGTGCTATAAATCGTTGCATAATTTAACCCTCTCTAATCATAAATGTTTTAAGTGTACAACCCTTATTTTACTAGAACTGAAAGGAGTTGTCCAAGTGATAATCTTTTGTTAGATGTAACCTCCATAGTGTATAGTTATAGTAAGAATTATACTTGTCTGGGAGATCGCAATAAATTAAGGGGAACTTATATAGTATTTTATCTAAGTGAGGTGTCAAGAGATTTGATATCTCACGCTTCTAATGTGGGGTGTGTTAATGAGAAAGTGCTTAATTGTTGGTGGAGGTAGAGGTGGAACTGCCTTACTAGATATTTTGGTCGAAGCGGAAATGATGGAAGTAATCGCGGTCGCTGATAAAGATTTGACAAGTCCTGGGATTACTAAAGCTGAAAAAATTGGAATAAGAACAAATCAGGACTGGCGAATCCTTCTAACGGATGAAGTTGATGTTGTAGTTGAAGCTACTGGTGATGAAGAGGTTTTTCTGCAACTGAAGGTTGCTTGTGAAAAAGCGGGGGTATTGTTAATACCTAGTATGGTGGCGACGTTGATTTTTAATTTAATAGAAGAAAAAGAAATACTTATCGATCAATTAAAAAACTATTACTCTAAACAAGAAATTATTTTAAATTCGACGCACGATGGTATGATTGCCATTGATAAACAATCAATTGTGACGTTGATTAATCGAAGTGCAGCACAGATGATAGGGATTTCTAGAGGGGAAGCTGTTGGGAAGGGAATTCAAGAAGTTTTGCCTTCTAGTGAGTTAAATCGAGTCCTGCAAACAGGTAAAATGGAAATGAATAAAATGCAAGAAATTAGTAATGGATTAACGATTGTAACAACTCGTGTACCAATGATAGAAGATGGCGAGATTGTCGGTGCTTTAGCGGTTTTTAAAGACATAACTGAAATAGTCCAGATGGCAGAGGAGGTTACTAATTTAAAAAGTATTCAGACAATGTTAGAAGCTATTTTCGCTTCCTCTGATGAGGCTATCTCGGTAGTTGATGAAAAGGGCTTCGGCTTAATGATAAATCCAGCTTACACTCGATTAACTGGTTTAAAAGCGGAACAAGTAATTGGTATGCCTGCTACAGCTGATATTTCTGAAGGTGAGAGCATGCACATGCATGTTTTAAAAAATCGTAAAGCGGTTCGGGGAACGAGGATGAAGGTCGGTCCGAAGAAGAAAGATGTCGTTGTAAATGTAGCCCCAGTTATTGTCGATGGGAAATTGAAAGGTAGTGTAGGTGTTCTTCATGATATGTCGGAAATAAAATCACTAACTGATGAATTAGAGCGTGCTAGGCAAATTATTAGAACTTTAGAAGCAAAATATTCATTTGATGATATTATCGGATCTTCAGAAGAAATGGAATTTGCCATTCAACAGGCGAAGTTAGCGGCTTCTACTCCTGCTACAATCTTACTTCGAGGAGAATCTGGGACTGGTAAAGAGCTTTTTGCACATGCAATCCATAATGAAAGTGATCGAAAATACAATAAGTTTGTTAGGGTTAACTGTGCAGCAATCTCAGAAACTTTATTAGAAAGTGAGCTTTTTGGATATGAGGAGGGGGCGTTTTCAGGAGCGAAAAGAGGGGGCAAACGCGGGCTTTTTGAAGAGGCAAATAAAGGGAGTATTTTCTTAGATGAAATTGGTGAACTAAGTGTAAATACTCAAGCGAAGCTACTTCGTGTCTTGCAGGAAGGTGAGATCATTAGGGTGGGTGGCACAAAGCCAATTTCTATTAACGTTAGAGTCATTGCTGCTACAAATGTAAATTTAGAAAAAGGTATAAGTGAAAATACCTTTCGGGAAGATTTATACTATAGGATTAATCGTATGCCTATCTATATTCCACCTCTTAGAAAACGTAAGGATGATATACCGGCTTTGTCTAATCATTTAATTTCTAAAATAAACCAAGATTATGGTAGGAAAGTAACTGGCTTAACTAAAAAAGCAGAAAAACTGTTAATGACATATGAATGGCCAGGGAATGTTCGGGAACTGGAAAATATCTTAGGTAGAGCAATGATTTTTATGCGCTTTAATGAACTGGAGATGGATGATTATCATATTCCTGAACTATTCGTAGAGCAAGTGAAAGAGAAAAAGCTGACAGAAATCTCTTTATTTGATCAAAATAGTCAAAAATCATTAGCTCAAAAGGTCCAACAATTTGAAAAGGAGCAAATAGTAGTCGCTTTACAAAAATTTAATGGAAATAAAACGGCGACTGCGAAAAGCTTAGAACTTTCGATAAGAAACCTATATTACAAGATGGATAAGTATAATATTGAAATAAGTGACATGCAATAATTTGCATGGTATGATAAAAGTTGCACGGTTACACACTTAATTTGTGAACAAAAAGTGTACAAAATTAACTAATTCATAATATTTATTTTTTTGGCATTAATATTGCATAACAAAAGTGTAACCATTGTACGAAAGGCGGAGATTTGGTGAGTTTAGATCAATATATGGAAGAGGCAATTCAACTTCCAACGAAGGTTGTCGCGGTAGCTGCTGCAGAGGATGAGGAGGTAATTGCAGCTGTAGTTTGTGCTGTCGAAAAAAAACTAGCAACCTTCATCTTATATGGAAATGAAAGTATAATTAAATCTCTCCTTGCAACAAGAGATAATGGTTATGATGTAAATCAATTTGTGAAAATCGTTGATGCAAAAAACGAGAGAGATGCCGCAAGACTTGCTGTCCAAGGCGTAAGTTCGGGAATTGCGAATGTCTTAATGAAAGGCAACGTATCAACATCGGTAATTTTAAAAGAAGTACTTAATAAAGAGTATGGTTTAAGAACAGGCAGTGTGTTATCCCATGTTGCGGCTTTTCAAATTAAAGATTTTGACCGTCTTCTCTTTATAACAGATGCTGCGATGAATATTGCGCCAGATTTAAATCAAAAGATTGAAATAATCAACAATGTGGTAAATTTTGCAAGACGATTGGGAATAACCTTACCAAAAGTTGCAGCTATTTCAGCAGTGGAAACAGTAAATTCGAATATGCTGGCAACAATGGATGGGGCATTGCTTACACAAATGAACGCTAGGGGTCAAATAAAAAATTGTCTTGTTGATGGCCCTCTTGCATTAGACAATGCTATTTCATTGCAAGCAGCAGATGTAAAAGGGATTAAAGGGGAAGTTGCGGGGAACGCAGATATCATACTTGTACCTACAATTGAGGTTGGCAACGTCTTGTACAAGTCTTTAGTCTATTTCGCCAAGGCGAAAGTTGGGGCTGTAATTACTGGCGCGTCGGCACCAATTGTATTAACATCTAGAGCAGATTCAGCAGAAACTAAATTGTACTCGTTAGCATTAGCAGTTCGTTCAGTTAGCTAAAAATAGAGTGGAAAATAGGGAGGAAAAAGAATATGGAACTATTTAAGTATATGGAAGCGTATGATTACGAGCAAGTTGTTGTGTGTCAGGATAAACAATCAGGACTAAAAGCGATTATTGCTATCCACGATACAACACTTGGACCTGCATTGGGTGGTACAAGAATGTGGACATATAATTCAGAAGCAGAAGCTTTTGAAGATGCTCTACGTTTAGCTAAAGGAATGACCTACAAAAATGCGGCAGCTGGTTTAAATCTTGGCGGAGGAAAGACCGTTATCATTGGTGACTCACGAAAAGATAAAAATGAAGAAATGTTCCGAGCCTTTGGCCGTTACATCCAAGGTCTTAATGGTCGTTATATCACTGCAGAAGATGTTGGAACTACAGTTGCAGACATGGACATTATCCATGAAGAAACGGATTATGTAACAGGTATCTCGCCTGCTTTTGGTTCTTCAGGGAACCCATCACCTGTAACTGCTTACGGTGTTTATGTCGGGATGAAAGCAGCTGCAAAAGAAGCCTTCGGTTCAGATTCATTAGAAGGACTTACGATTGCTGTTCAAGGTGTCGGAAACGTCTCTTATACTCTTTGTAAGCATCTTCATGAAGAAGGAGCAAAGTTAATTGTTACCGATATAAACAAAGAGTCAGTAGCTAGAGCCGTTGAAGATTTTGGAGCAAAAGCAGTTGATATAAATGAAATCTATAGTGTCGAATGTGATATTTTTTCACCATGTGCTCTTGGAGCGATTATAAATGATGATACTATTCCACAATTAAAAGCAAAAGTAATTGCTGGAGCTGCAAATAATCAATTAAAAGAAACTAGACATGGAGATTTAATCTCTGAATTAGGGATTGTTTATGCGCCAGATTATGTTATTAATGCTGGTGGTGTAATTAATGTAGCCGATGAATTATATGGTTACAATCGCGAACGTGCGTTAAAAAAGGTGGAAACGATCTATGATAAAATCGAAGCGATTTTTGAAATTTCAAAGCGTGATCGAATTCCTACTTATTTAGCTGCCGACCGTATGGCTGAAGAAAGAATTGAAAATATGCGTAAATCTCGTAAACAGTTTTTAACTAATGAGCACAGTATTTTAACAAGACGTCGTTAGTTTCCATAAAAATATTGATAGAGGATGACAAGGTCAGCCTCTATCTCTTTAGATGGGGATAAAATTAATTAGTTGGAGGTAAGTTTTTTGCAACAAGAATATCGAATTCTAGCTATAAACCCAGGGTCTACATCTACAAAGATTGGCGTTTACGACAATGAACGTTCCTTAATAGAAAAGACCATCCGTCATGATGCGGAAAAAATTCAGTCTTTTGAACGGATTATTGACCAATACTCATTTCGTAAAGAGACGATACTAGAAACACTCCATGAAGAGGGAATTAACATTTCTAAGCTAAGTGCAGTGGTAGGTCGAGGAGGATTACTTCGTCCTATTGAAGGTGGTACATACGCAGTTAATGAGGAAATGTTAAAGGATTTGCGTACAGGTTTTGCTGGAGAGCATGCTTCAAACCTAGGTGGAATACTAGCTTTTGAAATCGCTACCCAATTAAATATTCCTTCTTATATTGTCGACCCAGTCGTTGTTGATGAAATGGAGCCAATTGCTAAAATTTCCGGTCTTGCAGACTTTGAAAGAAAGAGTATTTTTCATGCTCTAAACCAAAAAGCAGTTGCTAGAAGAGTTTCAAAAGATTTGAATAAAAATTATAAAGATCTAAACTTAATTGTCACTCACATGGGTGGAGGTATTACAGTTGGGGTTCATAAAGGTGGACGTGTAATAGATGTTAACAACGGATTACATGGTGAAGGTCCATTTTCCCCAGAAAGAGCCGGGACTGTCCCTGCAGGAGATTTAGTTTCAATGTGTTTTTCTGGTCAATATTATGCGGCGGAAATTATGAAAAAGATCGTTGGTCAAGGTGGACTCGTAGGTTATCTTGGAACAAATGACGCTGTTCAAGTTGAAAAGATGATTTCTAATGGTGACGAAAAGGCAAAGCTAGTGTATGACGCGATGGCTTATCAAGTCGCAAAGGAAATTGGCGCTGCCAGTGCCGTTTTAAACGGAGAAGTTGATGCTATCGTCTTAACAGGCGGATTAGCTTATGGGAAAAATTTTGTTTCTGCAATTACCGATCGTATTAGCTGGATTGCAGATGTCATTGTTCATCCTGGTGAAAATGAATTGCAGGCATTAGTAGAAGGCGCTCTCAGAGTTTTACGAGAAGAAGAAAAGGCAAAGAAATATCCGAATATCTCAGAAGTAACTGAGAATGTAAAATAAAAAAATGAGGTGTTTAAATGGCTCACGAATATGATCTAGTTATCTTAGGAGCTGGTACCGGAGGGTATGTTGCTGCAATCAAAGCGTCGCAGCTTGGCCTGAAAGTAGCTGTTGTTGAAAAAGGTAAGCTAGGGGGAACATGTTTGCACCAAGGGTGTATCCCGAGTAAAGCGCTGTTACGTAGCGCAGAAGTATATTCAACAATGAAGAACTCGCTTGAATTTGGAGTTAGTGCCAATGACATAACATTGCATTTTGATAAAGTTCAACAACGAAAACAACATATTATTGATACCCTTCATAAAGGTGTCCAACACTTAATGAAAAAAGGCAAAATTGATATTTATGAAGGAATTGGTCGGATTTTAGGACCTTCAATATTCTCCCCTACTCCTGGGACGATTTCTGTTGAAATGAGTAATGGAGAAGAAAACGAAATGTTAATTCCTAAAAATGTTCTGATTGCAACTGGTTCAAGACCAAGAACACTGCCAGGACTTGAGATTGATGGGGAGTACGTATTATCTAGTGATGAAGCATTACAATTAGAGAAGTTACCAGAATCAATTCTTATTGTCGGTGGTGGCGTCATCGGAATCGAATGGGCTTCAATGCTAGTCGACTTTGGTGTCAAGGTTACTGTTCTTGAGTATGCTGATCGGATTTTACCTACTGAGGATCATGAAATTTCTAAGGAAGCGCAACGATCTCTAAAGAAAAAAGGTGTCAAGTTCATTACTGGTGCAAAAGTGTTACCAGAAACGATTGAAAAAGGTGAAGTGGTTACAATTCATGCTGAGCATAAAGGTGAAAAGAAAGCTTTTTCTGCTGAGAAGCTTCTTGTTTCTGTCGGAAGGCAAGCAAATGTTGAAGGGATTGGACTCGAGAATACCGATATTCAAATCGAAAATGGTGTTATTAAAACGAACGAGTTTTATCAGACGAAAGAATCACACATTTATGCAATTGGCGATGTCATTGGTGGCTTACAGTTAGCGCATGTTGCATCGCATGAAGGGATACTTGCTGTTGAACATATGGCAAATCTTGCACCTCATGAACTTGATTATAATCTAGTTGCTAAATGTGTATATAGTTCTCCAGAGATTGCAAGTGTTGGGTATACAGAAGCAGAAGCAAAAGAAAAAGGTTTTAATGTAAAAACAGGCAAATTTTTATTTAAAGCAATAGGGAAGGCGTTAGTATTTGGGGAGACAGATGGTTTTGTTAAGTTAATAGTTGATGAAGATACGGAAGATTTACTAGGCGTTCATATGATTGGGCCTCATGTGACCGATATGATTTCAGAAGCTGCACTTGCAAAAGTATTAGATGCAACACATTGGGAAGTTGCCAACACAATTCATCCTCATCCAACTCTATCAGAAGCGATTGGTGAAGCTGCTTTAGCAGTTGATGGTAAAGCTATCCATAGTTGAAACAAAGTAATGGTAAGGTTCAGAGATGAATGAGCATATGCTATGACTGGGCATCATAGCTGAGCTTCTATAATTCTCTTTAACATTTATAATAGGGGGTCTTATAATGACAGAAAATCGTCATGCGAATGTAGGTTTAAGTGATAATGATGTGCTAGAAATATATGAGACGATGCTGCTAGCTAGAAAAATAGATGAAAGAATGTGGCTTCTTAATCGAGCTGGTAAAATTCCGTTTGTCATTTCTTGTCAAGGGCAAGAGGCAGCACAAGTTGGGGCAGCTTTTGCGTTAGATAAGGAAAAGGATTATATTTTACCTTACTATCGAGATATGGGTGTCGTATTGAGATTTGGTATGACAGCTCGTGATCTTATGCTATCAGCTTTTGCCAAAGCGGAAGATCCAAACTCTGGCGGAAGACAAATGCCTGGGCATTTTGGACAAAAGAAAAATCGTATTGTTACTGGCTCTTCACCAGTAACAACCCAAGTTCCTCATGCTGTTGGAATTGCACTAGCGGGAAAAATGCAACGTAAAGATTTTGTTACTTTTACAACTTTCGGTGAAGGCTCTTCTAACCAAGGTGATTTTCATGAAGGGGCAAACTTTGCAGCAGTGCATAAACTTCCAGTTATTTTAATGTGTGAAAATAATAAATATGCGATCTCTGTACCTATTCATAAGCAATTAGCGTGTGAAAACGTGTCAGATCGAGCAATTGGCTATGGAATGCCGGGTGTTACTGTAGACGGAAATGACCCGATTGCGGTGTACAAAGCAGTTAAAGAAGCGGCAGACCGTGGACGAAGGGGAGAAGGTCCTACTTTAGTGGAAACGGTTTCTTATCGCTTAACACCTCATTCAAGTGATGATGATGATCGTGCTTATCGTTCGAGAGAAGAGGTAGAAGCAGCGAAGCAAAAGGACTCAATATTTACCTTTAAAGCTTATTTACAAGAACTAAATATATTAACTGAACAACTTGAAACAGAAATAAATGATCGAATTTCTAAAGCGGTGAATGATGCAACAGAATATGCAGAAGCGGCGCCTTATGCTGAGGCAGAGTCTGCTTTACAACATGTTTATGGAGAGGGGGAATAAGAGATGCCGATTATTTCTTATATTGATGCTGTTACATTAGCGATAAAAGAGGAAATGGAACGTGATGAAAAGGTATTTGTGCTTGGCGAAGACGTGGGTACTCGTGGTGGTGTATTTAGAGCAACAAATGGTTTGCATGAGCAGTTTGGTGAAGAACGAGTGATTGATGCCCCTTTAGCTGAATCTGCTATAGCAGGTGTTGGGATTGGTGCTGCGATGTATGGGATGAGACCGATTGCTGAAATCCAATTTGCGGATTTTATCATGCCAGCCGTGAACCAAATCGTTTCTGAAGCCGCAAGAATTCGCTATCGGTCCAACAATGATTGGAATTGTCCAATTGTTATTCGTGCGCCTTATGGCGGCGGAGTTCATGGTGCTCTTTATCATTCACAATCGGTAGAAGCGATGTTTGCTGGAATCCCTGGCTTAAAAATTGTTATGCCTTCAACTCCATATGATGTAAAAGGCTTACTTAAAGCGGCTATTCGTGATAATGATCCTGTACTTTTCTTTGAACATAAACGAGCGTACCGATTAATTAAGGGAGAAGTTCCAACTGAAGATTATACGCTACCTATTGGAAAAGCAGATGTAAAAAGAGAAGGTGATGATGTTACAGTCATTACTTACGGGTTAGCTGTTCATTTTGCGCTACAAGCAGCAGAAAGATTAGCGAAAGATGGTATTTCAGCTCATATCCTTGACTTACGTACAGTTTACCCTTTAGATAAAGCAGCAATTATCGAAGCCGCTAAGAAAACAGGTAAGGTGCTACTTGTTACAGAAGATAACAAGGAAGGAAGTATAATTAGTGAAGTTGCAGCAATTATTGCTGAGAATTGCTTATTCGATCTAGATGCACCAATTAAACGTTTAGCGGGTCCTGATGTTCCGGCAATGCCATATGCACCAACAATGGAGAAGTTTTTTATGATTAATCCAGATAAAGTCGAAAAAGCGATGCGAGATTTAGCAGAATTTTAAAGAGAGGGAGGTTATAAGCATGGCTACAGAAATTAAAATGCCTCAACTTGGTGAGAGTGTTACTGAAGGTACAATTAGTAAGTGGCTAGTAAAGCCAGGAGATAAAGTAAATAAATATGATCCAATTGCGGAAGTAATGACTGACAAGGTAAATGCTGAAGTTCCTTCCTCTTATACGGGAACAATTAAGGAACTAGTTGCGGGTGAGGATGAAACAATTGAAGTCGGTGGTGTTATTTGTACAATTTCTGTTGAGGGTGAAGCAGAAGAAAAAGTAGAGATAACAAAAGCGCCTGTAGCTGAAACTACTGATTTTTCTCAATCTAGTGAAACTAGTGAGAAAAAACGTTATTCTCCAGCTGTACTTCGTTTAGCAGGAGAAAATAATATTGATTTGACACTTGTCAATGGTACAGGGCGCGGCGGCCGGATTACTAGAAAAGACCTTCAATTAATGATTGAGAGTGGCAATATTCCTACAGCAAAAAATATTGAAGCTCGCCAGCCAGTTGAGGTTAAAGGGGAAACAGTGTCAACTCATGTACCAAAGGTAGAAAAAGAGGCTATGACAACTACTCAATCAAACTTAACCGCTTCTCCAGGGGATATTGAAATTCCAGTTTCAGGTATTCGAAAAGCGATTGCTGCTAATATGGTGAAAAGTAAGCATGAAGCACCACATGCTTGGACAATGGTAGAAGTCGATGTTACAAACCTTGTTCATTATCGTAATAGTTTGAAGGATAACTTTAAACAAAAGGAAGGATTTAATTTAACATTTTTACCATTCTTTATTAAAGCTGTAGTTGAAGCTCTAAAAGAATTTCCACAACTTAATTCAATGTGGGCTGGAGATAAAATCATCCAAAAGAAAGACATTAATATTTCTATTGCCGTAGCAACTGAAGATGCCCTTTATGTGCCAGTTATCAAACATGCTGATGAAAAGACAATTAAGGGCATAGCTCGCGAAATTAATGATCTTGCTAGTAAAGTAAGAAACAAAACGATCTCTAGTAGTGATATGCAAGGCGGGACGTTTACAATTAATAATACAGGGTCATTTGGATCTATTCTTTCTACTCCAATAATCAATCATCCACAGGCGGCAATTTTATCAGTAGAGTCGATTGTCAAGCGTCCTGTTGTGATGGACAATGATGCAATTGCAATTAGACATATGGTAAACCTATGTTTATCTTTAGACCACCGAGTATTAGATGGTTTAGTTTGTGGGCGTTTCCTAGCAAGGGTAAAAGAAAACTTACAATCAATATCTAAAGAAAATACTCAAATATATTAATCGTTGTTTTGAGAGCTTTAATACCTAGGTTTTTATACTAGTGTATTGAGCTCTTTTTTCGTTTCAAAAGATCTATAATCCTGTAAAATTTTTATAACATCTTCTACTACATGATTTAGTGTAAAGTGGGGAAAATAGTAAAGGTCATACAATAAAAAGGAAGGGGATTTTCTCATGATCAAACTTAAACAAAACTTCGTATTTGCCGTGATTGTAGCAACAATTTTAGTATCCTTCTCAAACGTAGGAAATGTTATGGCAGAGGACCTAAATGGGGGAGATACGTTAGAACAATTGCAGCAAGTGAAGTATGAACACAAAGCGATTAGACCTCACTTTGATTTTTACTATCAACTTCTTGCCGAAAAGTACGCGCCCAAGCATGTGAAAGTATGGAATGAAATAATTAAAGATCGTGAAGCCTTGCTCAAAAAATATCGTGAACTAACGAAGTCAGGCAAAGACGTTGGGAACTTTTATGATGAAGAGTGGTTAAAAGTACATAATGAAATTCATAAACAGTTTCTAGTGGCAGTAGAGAAAAGAGATGATGAAGCATTGAAAACGATCGTACCAAAAGTCATTGATCATCAAAAAGAATTAAATGTGCTATTAACAAAACGATTAAAAGAAATGAAATAATAGTTCTGAGGAGACAATAGGTTGTCTCCTTTTGTCTTTTTGTGACGATGCGTTTTTGTTTACAAACCGTAATAACTTCGTTATAATCCTAGATGGTAAACAAAACGTAATCGTTACGAAAGGGGATTGAAATGAAAATTAAATCTATCATATTTACGGTAATGCTAGTGCTATCGACATTTTTAGCAGCCTGTGGAGGGCAAGAGAAACAGCCTGTGGACACAACAAATGAGCCAGAGGTTGAAGAAAAAGAAGTTTTACAAGTCTATACGACAATTTTTCCACTTATGGATTTTGCTAAAAAAATTGGTGGGGAATTTGTTGAAGTTAATAATATCGTTCCAGTCGGAGCGGATGCTCATACTTTTGAGCCAAGCCCAAAAACGATGGTTGATGTTTCAAATGCAGACTTATATATATATAATGGCGCAGGCATTGAAGGGTTTGCAGATGCAGCTGCAGAAGTTTTAAAAACTGGAAATGTAAAAATATTAAAGGCATCTGAAGGGATTGAACTTATAGACTTCGATCATGATCATGACCACCATGACCATGGGCACGACGATCACGATCATGAACATGATGACCATGGACACGACGATCACGATCATGACCATGATGACCATGGGCACGACGATCATGACCATGATGACCATGGACACGACGATCATGACCATGATGACCATGGACACGACGATCACGATCATGACCATGATGACCACGGGCACGACGATCACGATCATGACCATGATGACCATGAACACGACGAAGATCATGGAGACGACGATCACCACCATGATCATGGTGAGGAAGATCCTCACGTATGGTTAGATCCAATTCGCTCAATTCAATTAGCTGAAAATATCAAAAATGCACTTGTACAATTGTTACCTGAAGCATCTGAGCAATTTGAGAATAACTTTTTAACCTTAAAGGAACAACTTGAAGCTTTAGATGGAAAGTTTAAAGACATGCTTCAAGAAGTTTCAAAAGATACAATCGTTGTCTCGCACGCTGGTTATGGTTATTGGACTGAACGTTACGGGATCAAACAGGTTGGTATTTCTGGCATTTCACCAACTAATGAACCATCAATTCGTCAAATTCAAAGTGTTATTGAATATGTAGAGCATAAACAAATCGGCTATATTATCTTTGAACAAAATATCCCAACAAGTATTGCAGAAACAGTTCGTTCGCAAGTTGGTGCCGAAGCCCTTTGGTTACACAATTTAGAGGCGTTAGTTCAAGATGATGTAGCTAACAATGAAGATTACTTTAGCCTAATGGAAAAGAACATTGAAACTTTGAAAACAGCTTTAAAATAGTTGACAAAAAAGTTCGTCAAGCTGACGGACTTTTTTGTTTTTTAAATAAAATAAAAATATTGCGCAGAGTTTGTATGTTGAATTCAACTTTCGTCGATATTATTAATGCATTTCGTTTTGTAATATCGATAGTAGAGTGTACAATATAAACATAGTGTTAATATAAAAAAAGAGGTGGATATCATGGAATTTAGTTTCTATAATGATGTAATTAATGGTGCAAGAAAAGAAATGGTCGATGCAGGCTATAAAGAATTAACAACTCCTGAAGAAGTTGATGCAGTTCTAGAAAAAAAAGGGACTTCATTAGTTTATATTAATTCCGTTTGTGGTTGTGCAGGTGGCGTTGCTCGTCCTTCAGCAGCGTATATGGCTAATTACGAGAAAAAACCAGATCATTTTGTCACTGTGTTTGCAGGACAAGATAAAGAGGCAACGGAAAGAGCAAGAACTTACTTCAAGGGGTATGCTCCATCATCGCCATCGTTTGCTATTATAAAAGACGGAGAAATTAAAGCGATGATCGAGAGACATGAAATTGAAGGGCATGAGCCAGTACAAGTTGTACAAAAGTTAGAAAAATATTTTGACGAATATTTATAAGAAAAGCCGAGAGCGCCCGCTGTGCTTCGACAAGCAAATCTGTCTTTCAAGCAACTTCTTGAATAATCATCTTGCAAGCTTTGCGACGAGTAATTGCAGGAGCAACTGGTGCGCGGATCTAGACAACTTTTTTAGTTCAAAAAGTTATACTCTCTTATCTTTATAAAAAAACAGAGGTTGTCCCAAAAGTAAATATCAGCCACCTTACCTTCTAGAGAAAGATTGTGTACAAACATACACTTATAGGTACAGTAGCGCTTTGAGGTGAGCTGTCATTTATGGGACAGCTTCTTTTTGGTCAATTTATTATTGCCTTGAAGTCGAGTTTTTCTAGTGCTATAATATTATTTTGTGAATATAAAGTTTACTTTAAACTTTATTCGGTATTTTATTAAATAAGACTAAACAAAAAAGAATTAAGCTGTTCGCTACTTGGCGTCACCAGTTTTTCTTAAAGGAGAGTGCACTAGTGCAAGAGTTATATGTAAAAATCCATGAATATTTAAATATGGATGAAGAGATTTCATTTGAAGAATTTGACCAATATTATAAGACTGTCATCAAATATTTTAGTGAGGACTCTGACAACTTAGCAGAGGAAGATATTTGGAAAGGGTTATTCATTATTGAAAACTTAATGTCTAATGCTGAAAGTCGTGGGAAAGAAGCGAAAGCAGCAAAGCAAAAAAAATACAAAAAGATGGCAGAACGTTCTTCTTTATGGGCGCAAAACTTTGCTGCTAGATTATATAAACTAGGATACACAGAAGATCAGTTAAATGAGCGTTTTGAAACGATGTTTCAAGATTATGAAAAGCTAAAGGCTTAACTCATGAAAGAGGCTGTCGTAAAGGTAGCGTGTTAGTCACCTCGGCTACTATAATTAGACCGTGTGCATCACATACTTCTATTTATTACTATAAGTGTGGATACCTCAGGCAGCCTCACCTAATATATTAGGTTAGCTATTGACATGCTATGTTTAAAAATGTTATATTATTATTTGTCATTAATATATTGCGTCTATAGTGAAATGGATATCACACGAGATTTCGGCTCTCGGATTCTGGGTTCGAATCCTGGTAGGCGCGCCATACATAAACTTATTAAAAACTCCATGTAAATAGTGGGGTTTTTTTAGTGCTTATAAATCTGTATATTTAGCCAGATAATATTGTAATCAACGAGATTTTGGATTTAAACTATTTTAAAGTTTAAATCCTTTTTTAATTCTAAAGCTATAGGACGGTGAATAATTTGATAAAAAGGTTAAAAGATAAAACAGAAACATAGATAAAAAAACTATATTGACATTTTAAGAGAATGTGTTATTATACATAAATATGAATAATAATTAATAAAAAATACTATAATTACTTAGAAACATAGGAGGTACGAAAGGTGAAAATTTTAAAGTTTGCATTATCATGTGTATTAACAGTTGGGTTATTGGCAGCGTGTGGAACAAGTGAAGAAAATAAGGAGAAACAGGGAACTGGTGGGGAAGCACCACAGGAAAAGGTAACTTTAGTAATGGGGACATCTGCTGATTATCCACCGTACGAATTTATCGATACTGCAGTTAGTGATGATATTATTGGTTTTGACGTGGATATTGCAATGTACATTGCTGAAAAACTTGGCTTTGAGCTGAAAATACAGGATATGGATTTTAACGGTTTGATTCCTGCACTACAAAATAATCGAGTTGATTTCGTCTTAGCTGGGATGACACCTAGACCAGACAGACTAGAAAACGCTGACTTTTCTGATATTTATTATGTCGCTGAACAAATGATCGTTTTTAAAGCTGACAGTGGTATTAATAGCCTTGAAGATCTAGCTGGGAAAAAGCTTGGAGTTCAGTTAGGGTCAATTCAAGTTGATCTAGCGAAAGAGATCGCAGAAGAATTTGAAGGTGTACAAATTGAAGAGAGAAATAAAATTACGGATTTAGTGCAAGAGTTAAAAGCTAACAGAATAGATGCTGCAATTATAGAAGATAAAGTTGCTGAGGGACATCTAAACGCGAACGCTGATTTAGCTGCATTTATTATCGAAGAAGAAGGTGAAGTAGGTTCGGCTATTGCTTTCCCTAAAGGTAGTGAATTAAGGGATCAGTTTAATGAGGTACTACGTGAAATGGTAGAAAACGGAGAAATGGAAAAGCTAATTATTAAATGGTTCCGTCAAGGATAACTTTTTAAATAGAGAGGAATGAGGTAGGCATGAATTTGGATTTTTCCCAAATCGTGCCTTCTATCCCTTTTATACTGAAAGGGATATGGGTCACGTTACAAATTGTTAGTGTTTCACTTATATTTGGATTTATCTTAGGGACTTTTTTATCGATACTTAAGATCGGTAAAATTGCTATTTTAAGATGGCTTGCAGATGCTTATACATCTGTTTTTAGAGGAACACCCTTGATTTTGCAATTATTTTTAATTTACTTTGCAACACCACAGGTGATTGGATATGACATTACTCCTTATCAAGCAGCTGTGTTAACCTTCGGATTAAACTCAGCAGCGTATATATCTGAGATCATTCGAGCTGGAATTCAAGCTGTCGATAAAGGGCAAAAAGAGGCAGCAGAGGCATTAGCTATACCTTATCGACCAATGCTAACAAACATTATCTTACCTCAAGCCATTAAGAATATATTGCCAGCCTTAGTAAATGAATTTATTACTTTAACAAAAGAATCTGCCATTATTTCTACAATAGGTGTTTTAGATATCATGAGAAGATCGCAAATTGTCTCAGCTGAAAAATATATCGCATTCGAACCGTTGATATTTGCTGCGTTATTATACTATATTCTAGTTATGGTATTGACTCTCTTAGGTAGAGTTCTTGAGAGGAGGCTAAGACGTAGTGATTAAAGTTAGAAATCTTCATAAATCATTTGGAAAGTTAAACGTATTAAAAGATATTAGTACCGACATTAAAAAAGGTGATGTGGTTGCCATCATTGGACCATCAGGGTCAGGAAAATCAACCTTGTTACGTTGCTTAAATTTACTAGAAACACCTACATCAGGTCAAATCTGGATTGGTGACCAAGAGATTACGAATCCAAAGATAAACATTATGAAAGTGCGTCAGAAAATAGGGATGGTTTTTCAACACTTTCACTTATTCCCTCATATGAATACGATCCGCAATATTACGTATGCACCAATGAAAGTAAAAGGTCTTAAAGGAGCAGAAGCCAACGAGAAAGCCCTAGAATTATTAAGGAGAGTTGGGCTAGAAGAAAAAGCTAACGAGTATCCCGTACGACTCTCAGGTGGACAGAAACAACGTGTCGCCATTGCTAGAGCGTTAGCGATGGAACCAGAAGTGATGCTTTTTGATGAACCTACCTCCGCTCTAGATCCTGAAATGGTAAAGGAAGTTTTAGAAGTAATGAAATCATTAGCTCAAAGTGGTATGACGATGGCTATTGTTACTCATGAAATGGGCTTTGCCAGAGAGGTAGCTGATCGAGTTGTCTTTTTAGAAGATGGGAAATTACTAGAGGATACGCCACCAGAGCAATTTTTTACAAATCCTAAAACAGATAGAGCGAAAGCATTCTTAGACAAAATACTTTAAATAAGATGAGGCTGTCCTATAAGTGTAGGCTGACTACAATAAATACTTTAATAGAAGGGGATGTTGTCAACTTCTAGGTGTTGCGTTGTGGTTATCTAGTACTTAATTTTGGGGCATCCTTTTTTTGCGTAATTACATAGCTTGTCTGAGATTACTCTTCCCTTAGAGGGAAAGCTCATAGATGTTTTTTTGAAAACCAGTTTATAGTGAACGGAAACTGTTATAAAATAGTAGATAAAAATGAAAGCGACACGGAAAGGGAAATCTATGTTTAAAATTGGTTATCGAACTTTAAAAACGGCTTTTGGTGCATCTTTGGCAATTGCGTTGGCTCAACTATTTGGGCTTGAATTTTACGCATCAGCTGGAATTATTACAATTTTATGTATTCAAAAAACGAGGCGCCAATCATTACTGATATCATGGCAACGCTTTTTGTCATGTTTTATTGGGATCATATACGGTACATTATTTTTTGAGCTTATCGGCTATAATCCAGTTGCTGTAGCCCTTTTACTGCTAGCGTTTATTCCTACTGTTGTAAGTCTAAAAGCTCAGGAAGGGATTGCAACGAGTTCCGTTATTATCTTGCATCTCTATATTCTTGGTGAAGTCTCGTTACCGATCATTGTTAATGAGGTAGGGATTATCGTTATTGGAGTTGGTGTGGCATTGTTGATGAATGTTTATATGCCAAGTGTTGAAAAGGATCTTATAAAAATTCAAATGAATATTGAGAAGAACTTCAAAGAAATCTTCTGGCAGTTCGCTATTTACTTAAAAGCTGGCGATAGTAGTTGGGGGGGGAGTGAAATTACCGAAACTGCACAGTTGTTATCAGAAGGTAAAGGAATCGCCTTACAAAATATTGAAAATCATTTACTACGTTATGAAGATAAGTACTATCATTATTTTAAAATGCGGGAAAAACAATTTGAAATTATTGAACGAGTGATGCCATTAATTTCAACATTAGATGAAACAGTGATCCAAGGTGAAAAAATTGCGGCCTTTTTAGAAGAAATCAGTAGAGGGGTAGTCCCAGAAAAAAGTCCAATTGATTTTCTACAAAAGCTAAGTGAACTGCAAAATGAGCTAAAGGAAATGGAACTTCCAAAAAATCGTCAGGAATTTGAAATTCGTTCCGCTTTGTTTTCTTTTATAAAGGAAATCGAACAATATTTGATAATAAAAAAGCATTTCCGTCCTGAAAAAGCATAGCTTCTTTTTATTTGACGTAAAATAAGGGGAAAGTCTAGGAGGGTTAAAAAGATGACTTCCAAACTTCTTATCATGTTGTTGTTGGTTGTATCCCCGATATGGCCCCTTGGTCAAAACCCTTTGGTTGGAGACCCTTATATTATTGTTAATAAGAAAACAAACCAAATGGCTTATATTGTAGGTGGTGAAATAGAACAAACTTATCAAGTTGCAACGGGGAGAACGATTGAACTAACTCCTGAAGGGGAGTTTCAGGTCGTCGTTAAAGCTGTGAACCCCTATTATAGGAGAAAAAATATTGAAGGTGGAACTAAAGAAAATCCATTAGGTACTAGGTGGATTGGATTTGACGCTGAGGATACAGATGGTCGGATTTATGGTATCCACGGTAACAATGACCCTAATTCTATTGGGCGCTACATTACAGGTGGCTGTGTTCGAATGCACAATGAAGATGTAGAAGAACTATTTCAAAAAATCCCTTATGGAACAAAGATTTACATTACAAGTACTGTTAAGGACTTTGTTAGTCTTGGAAGAGAAAAAGGTGCGATAGAATAACATAAAAGAGATACTTGTTTAAGTATCTCTTTTGCTATTCTTCTGAATTTTTTTAGAAAAACATTGCTGCTCCTGTAAAGATCGTTCCCATAAGCATTGTAGCTATCATAATATAAACGATAATTTTACGGTATTTTCGGGGCATATTTATAACCTCCCAAATAATATTTCTATAACATTTTACTGTAAATTTAAAAATAAAACAACCTAATCTAGTGAAAACATGCTTCTATTTAGTGAATTTTTACTGGAAATGTCTATAGAAAATATCTTTAGTCTCTCCTTAGGAAGGAGGAAATTAATTGTGTTTTAGAGAAGTGATTACAATCTTGTTTATTGGGGGATTAAGCTATGGGAAATGACATGATTTTAAATCGCTGGATTGAAGTAACAAAAGAGCTGTTAACAACAAATCCGGACTTGAAGAAGCAAACAGTAGGGGAATTACTAGATAAGGTTACGATTGAAAAGGTTGATAGACCAAAGAAGATCGAACATATTGGGATTGCAGTAAAGTCTATTAACGATTCATTACCTTTTTATACGAACCACTTAATGCTTAAATTACTGGGGATTGAAGAGGTTTCCTCACAAAAAGTTCGCGTTGCCTTCTTAAAAATTGGTGATGCCAAGCTAGAACTACTAGAACCTTTAAGTGAGGATAGTCCAATTTCGCAATTTATCAAAAAAAGAGGCGAAGGTATTCACCACATCGCACTAGCTGTAGATAATATTGAGCTTCGCCTGAATGAATTAAAGGAGAATGGTGTAAAATTAATTCATGAAAGTCCAGTAAAAGGGGCTGCAAATGCCGATGTTGCCTTTTTACATCCAAAATCTGCTTCTGGTGTTTTGTATGAGTATTGTGAAAAGAAATGAAAGCCAATATTTTACGCGAAAACAGTTCAATGATAAAATGAACAAATATAGAAAAATTAGGGTTTAGTTGGAGGTATTTATATATGGTTAATAAAGAACGATTAGTCAATGAATTTTTAGAGTTAGTTAAGGTAGATTCGGAAACGAAATATGAACGACAAATCGCTGATGTGTTAAAAGAGAAATTTACAGCGCTTGGTGTCGATGTTTTTGAAGATGACACTACTGAAAAATCAGGCCACGGTGCCGGAAATCTAATTTGTACATTAAAAGAGACTGAAATCGGCATAGATCCTATTTATTTTACGTCTCATATGGATACGGTTATTCCTGGCAACGGTGTAAAACCATTTGAGGAAGATGGCTACATTAAAACAGATGGAACAACAATCTTAGGTGCTGACGATAAAGCTGGCTTAGCAGCAATGCTTGAAGCAGTAAAAGTTTTAAAAGAGGAGAATATTAGCCACGGATTAATTCAGTTTATAATTACTGTCGGTGAAGAGTCGGGTCTAAAAGGGGCAAAAGAATTAGATCCAGCTTTGATAAAAGCTAAGTTTGGCTATGCGTTAGATAGTGATGGGAAAGTAGGAAATATCATTATTGCTGCGCCTACTCAAGCGAAAGTTCAAGCGACTATTGTCGGAAAAACCGCCCATGCTGGTGTTGCTCCAGAAAAAGGTGTTTCAGCAATTACGATAGCTGCAAAAGCAATCGCTAAAATGCCTCTAGGTCGGATTGATTTTGAAACTACAGCAAATATCGGCCGATTTGAGGGCGGTAGTCAGACGAATATTGTTTGTGACCGCGTCCACATTTTAGCTGAAGCCCGTTCGCTTGTGCCTGAAAAAATGGAAGCACAAGTACAAAAAATGAAGGGTGCCTTTGAGTCTGTTGCAAACGAAATGGGTGGAAGAGCTGAAGTTGAAATTGATGTGATGTACCCTGGATTTAAGTACGGTGATGGTGACCATGTTGTAGAAGTGGCAAAGAAAGCAGTTTCCTCAATCAATCGTGAAGCAAAACTTGAAACTAGTGGCGGTGGAAGTGATGCGAACGTTATTGCAGGATTTGGAATTCCAACTGTTAATCTTGCAGTAGGATATGAAGAGATCCATACAACAAATGAAAAAATGCCAATTGAAGAATTAGAAAAAACAGCTGAACTAGTAGTTGCAATTATTAAAGAAGTAGCAACAAAATAAAGGTAATTACAAAGCTAATTTGCTGACTTAACTGTGTTGGTTAACTCGCTTTAGGGGGATCCTCTAATGGCGAAAATTACATGGTTAGGTTAGCTTTTTTATATTCTCGTGAAACTGTCAGCGTATGGAAAATGGTCAAATCAAAATTATAGGACGATGTCACTCATCAGCTAATGCCGTATTTGTTTAAAATGGAATTTTCACACTGAAACTAATGACCTATATAGTAATACTGATTTAATACTATTACTTTCTTTGTTATTTATGGTAAAATATTGAATATGTAAAATAACATAAGTAAAAAAGAAAGAGGCAGTTTATGGAAAATGTTATGAACCTACACGCAATGCTTAATCATTTTAGAGCGGCTAGTAAAGTTATTGATATTGATTGGCAAAAAGCTGCAAATTCAGTCGGATTAACCCAAGCAGAATTACATACATTGTGGATTGTTTATTTTGATGGTCGTGCTTCAATAACAACAATCGCAAATCACGGACTATGGGATCGATCGACAGTCATGCAAGTAGTAAAAAGATTAAAAGATAAAGGGTTAGTTACTGTTGAAAAAGATAATAATGACCTTCGAGTATCATATGTAATTTTGACAGAAGAAGGAAAAATTCGGCAGATGTCAACTGCAAATGCCGAATTTGGTTCTTTATATTTCATTCAACAACTACGCGAAAAAGATAGAGAAGGGTTCAACAAGTTTATGAGTTTTATAATAGAATTTAATAAAACCTATCATGGTGAAGATTTTGTTGAATGGGTCGATAAAACAGCAAATGATTTTGAAGAAGATTTTGATAGTATTCTCGCAAAAAAAATAGAAAACTAGTTTAATAGTAAGTGTATTTTCTTAAAAGTGAGACAAAATACGAACTATGTTTAATTTATTTTTATTAAACGTTCGTTTTTATCTTGCTTTTTTCTGATTCGTTTTGTAAGATAGCATAGGTTGAAGAAATAACCCAATAGAATGATAGGTTTACAGCTTAAGGGGGACGTTTGAATGAAGACATATGATGTAGTAGTCGTTGGGGCAGGACCAGCAGGAATTTTTACTATTTATGAACTGCTAGAACAGCAACCAAAACTAAATGTACTATTTATAGATAAAGGCCACTCAATTTATCAACGAAGATGCCCAATTAATGAAAAGAAAATTGAAAAATGCCCGCCACCTAAGGGAAGGAAGGATTTCGCTGGATGTTTACCAGCATGTTCAATCACAGCAGGATTTGGTGGAGCAGGTGCATATTCAGATGGGAAATTCAATATTACAACGGCATTTGGTGGTTGGATGCAGGACTATTTACCACCATCAAAAGTACTTGAGTTAATTAAATATGTAGACGCTGTTAACCTAAAGCACGGGGCACCAGAGGAAAGTACGGATCCAACCACTTTAGCTGTTCGAGAAATTGAGCGAAAGGCAATGGGGGCAGGATTAAAGCTACTCCGTGCTAGCGTTAGACATTTAGGAACTGAAAAGAATTTAGAAATATTAACTAGCATTTATGAATTTTTAAAAGGTAAAGCAGAGATACGTTTTCGGACAGAGGTTGAAGACATCATTACCGAAAAAACGAACGAGGGGCTTAAGGTTTCTGGTGTTTTACTGAAAAACGGTGAGGAAATTAGCGCTGATCAAGTTGTTATCGTCCCAGGTCGTGATGGTTCTGAATGGTTAGGGAACTTATTGAAAAAGCGTGACTATCGTATGATTAACAATCAAGTTGATATCGGTGTTCGTGTTGAAACCTCTGATGTGATTATGGAAGAAATTAACCATCATTTATATGAGGCGAAATTCGTTTACAATACATCTGTTGGTACGACTGTAAGAACGTTTTGCTCTAACCCATCTGGGCACGTTGTTGTAGAAAACCATAGTGGGATTATGACTGCTAATGGCCACGCCTATAAAGATCCTAAGCTAGGTAGTGAAAACACGAATTTCGCTTTGCTTGTTTCACATACATTTACGGAACCATTTGACGAACCGATCTCTTTTGCAAAAGAAGTATCAAAGCGCGCAAATGATTTATCTGATGGTTCTGTAATTGTTCAGAAGTATGGAGATATTTTAAAAGGGAGACGTTCAACCCAAAAGCGGATTAGAGAAGGTTTTTTAGAACCGACATTAAAAGAAGCTGTTCCTGGTGACTTAGGCCTTGTTCTTCCTTATAATACGATGAAAAGTTTAATCGAGATGATGGAAGCTCTCGATCAAGTTACACCAGGGCTGGCTTCAGAACATACGTTATTCTATGGAGTAGAAGCAAAATTTTACTCAGCAAGACCAGTTTTAACTACCGATTTTGAAACCCAAATTTCAGGACTTTATGCCGGTGGCGATGGTGGAGGGGTAACGCGTGGCCTTGCACAAGCAGGTGCGAATGGAGTTCATATTGCCCGAGCAATAATAAAGAAGCGTGCCGAGCAGCTTCAACCAGTGTTTAGTTAATGAGTAGATTTGCTGGACTACAAAGCTCGAAGTAACATTTCTATTTGAGACTCCGTACTTGGTTGTACGGAGTTTTTTGTAATGTGCAAGCTAATAGTGGTTTTAGTATAATAATGGTATGTTTAGGTGGACGAGAACAAACTTCACTACAATCCAAATTCAAAGGTGTTTTTGATGAAACAATACTATCCAAAAGATGGACGAGTCATTTTTCATGTTGATATGAATAGTTTTTATGCTTCAGTTGAAATCGCATTTGATCCTTCATTAAAGGGAAAGCCGGTCGCTGTTGCTGGTAATGCGAAAGAGCGTCGGGGCATCATTGTTACTAGTAGCTATGAAGCAAGGGCTAAAGGTGTTAAGACGACGATGCCTATATGGGAAGCGAAAAAGCATTGCCCAGAGCTAATCGTGATGGAGCCAAACTTTGACCGCTATCGGAAAGCTTCACTTCAAATCTTTCAATTATTAAAGGAATATACTCCATTGGTTGAGCCTGTATCTATTGATGAAGGGTACATGGATATATCTTCTTGTTATGATTTAGGTACACCGTTATTTATTGCTCAAACGATCCAAACTCGTCTTTTATCAGAGTTAAACTTGCCGTGTAGTATTGGTATAGCTCCTAATAAGTTTTTAGCAAAAATGGCCAGTGATATGAAAAAGCCTCTTGGAATTACGATACTAAGAAAACGGGAAGTGGAACACGTTTTATGGCCATTAAAAGTAGGGGATATGCATGGAGTAGGACAGAAAACAGCAGAGAAGTTAAATAAAATTGGGATTATTACAATTGGCGACTTAGCACAGGCTGATGTCTCAAAGCTTAAAGGTAGTTTGGGTATAAACGGGGAGAAAATTTTTGCTCGAGCTAACGGAATGGATAACCGCCCTGTAGACCCTGACGCAGTTTATGACTTTAAAAGCATTGGTATTTCAACAACACTACCAGCAGATACAAAAAATATAGATAAAATTAAGCTCGTATTGACCAATTTATCAGACTCAGTAGCAAGAAGAATGGCTAGAAAAGAGGTTTGCGCAGAAACGATCCAAATTACGATTCGTTATTTTGACAGAAAAACAGTGACAAGAAGTCAGACAGTAGTAAATCCGCTAAATAGTCAGTCTGAAATTTTTCAAGTTGCTTTCCTTCTTTTTTCAAAGCATTGGAATGGTGATCCGATTCGTCTTTTAGGCATAACAGCACAACAATTACTCGATAAAAAGAATGCCTTTAAACAGCTTGATTTATTTAACTATAAAAAAGATGAAAAAAAATACGAACTCACAAAAATCGTTGACCAATTAAGAGATCGGTTTGGAGAAGAAGCGTTACTTAAGGGCTCACAGTTAGCTGTAAATAAGGAGGATAGGCTGACCGACAAAAAGAAACGAGGGACTAGTTTAGAAAAAGATTTTTTCTATGAAAGTCGTGACCATGAAAAATAATTGTGAGGTGCGGGGGAACTGAGAAGTTCTTCCGTTTTTTTGTTCTAAACAAAAAAGTCAACTAAACCGATAAAAGTGTTAGAAGCAAGAACGTGGGAGAGTGGTTACAATGCAAATAAACAACCAGGCAATAACAAACCAGATGATTACTCATGAGAAACCCCTTGAATTAAAACAAGGTGAAATATATAGAGCAACAATTAAAGAAAGAAGTACTGATAACGAAGCTATATTGCAAATTCGTGGACGAGAAATTCAAGTGAAGTTTGAGGGGAAAACACCTTTACAAGATCGTGTAACGGTCCAAATTAATGGACAAAACGATCAACAAGTCCAAGTTAAAGCGATTTCGGATACGCCAAGAACATCAACCGCATCTGCTCCACAAACGGAAGCAGCAAACATTAATCAAGCGTTACGAAGTCTAGGAATTTCAAATCCATCTCAAGAACTAAGACAAGCAGCTCAAATTGTCTTAGATAAGGGAGTGCCTTTAAATCGGGAGTCAGTTCAAGAGTTACGAAACTTTATCGAAAAAGAAAATGGCACAGTTGAACAACGATTAAATACAGTACAAGCAGTAGCAAATAAACGTTTAGAAGTAACACCTAATCATTTAAGGTCTGTCCATGAAGCGCTAAATGGGCGCCCTTTAAATGAATTATTAACAAATATCACAAAAGAGCTTGAAACTAATTCTCAAATTCGTAGCGGTCAGCCTGAAAGAGAACGAGAGATTACTAGAGCTGAAGCAAGAGTCCAAGTAGAACAACGGACTGCTCAGGCAGAACCAAGAGTAGTTGAGCGTCAAGCAATGGAACCTCGTGTAGCAGAAAGTCGTCCAATGCCAGACCGGCCAGTGAGTGAGCAAGTCCGTGAAGTACGAGAACAAGTGCAACGCGAGTCAAATGTTCAGCGCTCAATTGAGCAAGTACGTTCAGAAGTAGTCAATAATCCAAGAGTGGACCGAGAGGTAGTCCGACAAGTGGAACGATCCGTAGACGAGGCTAGAGCATTACAACAAACTGGTCGAGAAGTAGCAGCTCGTGAACGCATGGTTCAAGCTTTACAAACCGCAGAACGAGATGTTGCGAGAACTGAAGCGCGTACACAGGCAGAACCAAGAGTGGTTGAAAGTCGTCAAGCAATGGAACCGCGTGTAGCAGAAAGTCGCCCAATGCCAGAGCGATCAGTGAGTGATCAAGTTCGAGACGTAAGAGAACAAGTGCAACGCGAGCCGAATGTTCAGCGATCGGTTGAACAAGTGCGAAACGAAGTAGTAAATAACCCACGAGTTGACCGAGAAGTAGTCCGACAAGTGGAACGATCCGTAGACGAGGCTAGAGCATTACAACAAACTGGTCGAGAAGTAGCAGCTCGTGAACGCATGGTTCAAGCTTTACAAACCGCAGAACGAGATGTTGCGAGAACTGAAGCGCGTACACAGGCAGAGCCAAGAGTAGTTGAAAGCCGTCAAGTAATGGAACCGCGTGTAGCAGAAAGTCGCCCAATGCCAGATCGGCCAGTGGGTGAGCAAGTCCGTGAAGTACGAGAACAAGTGCAACGCGAACCAAATGTTCAACGTTCGATCGAGCAAGTGCGTTCAGAAGTAGTGAACAACCCAAGAGTCGACCCAGAAGTTGCTCGTCAAGTTGAGCGAGCCTTAGATGGTGCTCGGATGCTACAACAGACTGGTAGGGAGAGTGCCGCAAGAGACAGAGTTGTGCAGGTCTTACAAACTGTTGAAAGAACATTGAACAATCAACAATTATCTCCCGCAAACCAAGCTCAGCAAGAAGAGCAGTTGAAGCCATCTGAGCAATTAAAGCAAATGCAAGCAACCGTTCAAAAAGAAGGCGATTTTCAAAAGGCCGTTAACCTTCTTAACAATCAAATTGAAAAAGCGCCATTTGACATGCCAATTAAAGAACAGTTACAAAAGGCTATTAACGATGCTACGAAGTTACAAGAAGAAGGTCGAGAGCTTGCAGCCCGCCAACAATTAATGCAAGCTTTTACAGCTATAGAACGTCCAGTTGCTAAACTAGACCAAGCGGTTCAACCAGAAATGCAACAATATTTGATGAATGAAGCATTTCAAACGCAGCAACTAAGTAGTAAAGATTTTATTGTTCAAACTGTCACGGAAAAGTTAGCTAAGGCTCAAGGTGAGTTTAAAACGTTACAGAGGGAAATTACGAGGAACTTGGATAATATTCAACGTCTAACTGAAGCTTTTAAAAGCCAAGCAGCGAACCAAGTGAAGCCCTTACTTGAAACCACAATTAAAAAGCTTGATCATGCGATCCTAAAAAGCGAAATGATGTTACTTACAGATATGAAAACAGAAAAAAGTCTAATGCAAGCGAGTAGCCAGCTTGCAGAAGCAAAAAAACTATTAACAAAAGGGAATTATCAAGAAGCAAACAAAATCGTTCAAGATGTAAAAACCATGATTGAAAAACTAGAATTTAAACCGTCTGAAAATAAAGTGAAGCATTTTATTATGAAAGAAGAACAAAACCTAACGAATCGTACAGGCTCACAGCAACTATTACAACAATTTGATGAAATGACTAGGCGATCTGCAATGCAGGAACCATCAGCTCGTCAAGCGTTTGAATTGGTTCGTGGTTTAGGTTTAAACAGAGATAGTGAAGTTGCTCAAATGTTAGCTTCAGGAAAACAAGCTAACGAGGAACCTAACCAAAACATGAAACAAGCGCTGATGCAACTGATGAAAATGGAAGAAGAGCAAGGTCGAGTCTCCCAGCAAACAAGCCAAGCACTTGCCAACATTACAGGTCAACAGTTGCTAAGTAAATCGGACAATAGTAATCTTCAAAGTATGTTTTTAAGTATTCCGTTTATTTTACAAGACGAAGTGAAGAATTTACAGGTGTTTGTTAATTCAAGAAACGAAGGTCAGCAAGTAGACTGGGAAAATTGTAACCTCTACTTTTTAATAGAAACAAAAAAACTTGGTGAAGTCGGGATATTAGTAACATCAACTGACCGAAATCTTTCGTTAACGATTAAAAATGATCAACCTTTCTTTAAAGAAAGAATTGAGCCATTGGCAGAAGTTTGCAAAGGAAAATTGAAGGAAGTTGGCTACAACATTGCTAGTCTTAATTTCACGAAATTAAATGCAACACAGAAACCAAAAGTAGAAAATAACCAAGTACAAGGGCAGCCAGAACGAATGACACCAACCTTTACTGAGAAAGGATTTGATTTTAAAGTATGATGATTTCCAAACACTTTAATCATAAACAACGTAAAACTGTGAATGGACCAACGGCAGCAGTTATTCGTTATGATGAAAATTCGGACAAAGGACCACAGGTCGTTGCTCACGGGAAAGGTCAGGTTGCTAATCAAATCATCGCCCTTGCAAAAAAAAATAATATTCACATGCAAGAAGATGCAATGCTCGTTGAAAACCTAATAGATATGGACTTAGGAGATAATATTCCACCACAACTCTATGCCGTGATGGCAGAAATTTTATTATTAATTGAGGAAATGGAGAAAAACTATTAAACTTGCGACTTGTTCTGCCGATAAAAAGATTAGTAGAAAAGAACACGATGGTTGGGAGGGTCATAAGTGACACTTATAACAAAAGAAGCACTTCACAAGAAGTCACCACAAGAAATTACGGCACTTCTTTACGAAGCATGTCTTAATAACCTTGAAGAAGCAAAAAAAGCCATTCAAGAAAAAGACTATATTCTAGCAAACGAAAAACTGCAAAAGGCAAACGATATATTAGAACGCTTAGGAGCAGGTTTAAACTATGAAGCTGGTATTATCGCTGATCAACTAGATGCTGTATATAACTACATGGCAGATCGCCTTGTTCAAGCGAACTACAATAAAGATACTAATGCCATTGATGAAGTAATAACCCTAGTAAAACAAATTTCATCAGCTTGGCATCAAGCATTAAAAAATAATAAAAATCTTCAACCAAAAGTAGTAAAACAAAAAGCTAACGCTTATGAGCAAACAGCAATTTACGATAATTAATATATTTACTATAAAAGGAGCTACTTTTAAATGAAAATTAATAATAACATTCAAGCATTAAATGCTTACAGAAACTTATCAGGGAACCAATTTAAAACATCAAAAAATCTTGAAAAACTCTCTTCAGGGCTTCGCATTAACCGTGCTGCTGATGATGCGGCTGGTCTTGCAATTTCTGAAAAAATGCGTTCGCAAATCCGCGGTTTAAAGCAAGCGGAGCGTAACTCAATGGATGGTATTTCTTTAATGCAAACTGCAGAGGGGGCATTACAGGAAGTACATGCAATTTTACAAAGAATGCGTGAATTATCGGTTCAAGGTGCTAACGATACAAACACGAAATACGACCGTGAGCAAATTCAAAAAGAAATTGACCAATTAAAATTAGAAGTAGATAGTATCTCAGAAAAAACTGAATTTAATACACGTAAACTATTAAATGGTTCGAGTGCAGTATTATCTTCAATCAGCGGCACAGCAGATAATGCTGCAGCAGTAGTCGGTAATCCAAAAGTAATTGATCCACGTTTAGTTACAGGTACTTATCATATCAATGTTGAAAATATTGACGAAATCGTTACAATAAATCAAGTTGGTGCAGGATTATCAGATAGTAACAATATTAACTTAGATGCAAATAGTGATTTTTTCCCACAAGCATTTGGTGAGTATACAATTAACGTTAGAAGCTTCTTAGCTAACGAAGTTGCTAGTACAACACAATATAGTGCAACAATCCAAGTAGTTGGGCCAAATGGCCTTCCTCTTGAAGAAAGATCTGTAGATGTATTTCAAAGTAATACAGGTGAAGATGGTAATGAATTCATTTCTATTGGTGGCTTAAATATCGATACTAGAAATATTAAAGAAGCAGGAACGATTAAAGTATCTATTGAACAGCAAGCAACAGTTTCAATATATCGAGGAGAAGATGTTTCTCCAGAAAATAAAATCGCTGCAGAAAAAACGATGATTACAAATGATGGTATCCTTAAACATGGTGGCATTGAGTTTAAATTCAATAACGATATCCAAGCTGCTGAAACAAAATTCTCAATTACAAACAATGCATTAGCTTTCCAAATCGGTCCAAATACTAATCAAAATGTAATGATCGATGTTCCACGTCTTGACATCGTTACTTTAGGAATAGAAGAAATTGATGTAACAACACAAAAAGGTGCAAATATGGCTATCTTCACACTAGATCAAGCAATCAACGTCCTTTCTGATGTTCGTGCAAAACTAGGTGCGACGCAAAACCGTATGGAGCACACAATCAATAACCTACAAGTAACACACGAAAACTTAACAGCATCTGAATCTCGTATTCGTGACGCTGATATGGCTCTTGAAATGACTGAGTTTACTCGTAATAACATTATCAACCAAGCTGCTACTGCCATGCTTGCACAAGCTAACCAATTACCACAAGGTGTTCTTCAATTATTACAATAATTATCATCAAGAGGTAAGGTCAAACGATCTTACCTCTTTTCTAACCAAAAATGTCCAAGGGTCTCAGAGTCGATTTATGCTATAATAAATCTATAATCTAACGTTAAAGTGGTGAAAAAATGGACGTACAAAGAGTTGGACGTGCAAACTTAAGTAAAACTGAAGCAAAAAAGGCAGGACCGCAAGCAAGTGTCTCATTTACGGAATTGATGCAAAAGGGACGCGATGAACAAGCTTATGCCAAGCTTGATAAATTAATGAGAGACATTGATGATCAAGGAAAGGCGTTAGCTGATTCTCGAACGGTCGATGAACTTCGCAAATATAAAGCCCTTGTCAAAGAATTTATGGAAGATGCGGTAAAGTTGGGGCTTAGTTTAGAAGAACGCCGAGGCTTCAACCGCCGTGGGCGTACAAAAATATATAAAATCGTCAAAGAAGTAGATCGAAAACTTCTAGACTTAACAGACGCCGTCCTTAAAAAGGAGAAAAGTGGGTTAGAAATTCTTGACATGGTTGGGGAAATAAAAGGTTTAATCGTAAATGTCTACGCTTAGTAGTATAGAGTATAGAATATAGAGTTGGACAAAGCAGCATCAATCTAAAATCTCCTTAGTTTAACGGTAAGCTAGTTACTGGCAACTGTGATTTTAAATTCTACACTAATAAAAAGGAATTAACCTAGCCTTGGTTAATTCCTTTTTTCTTCCACCGGTTCATACGGCTTAATTTCTCTAAAAATAAATGTCTTTGTCGCATTGATGATCGGTTTAAAGTTGTCGAAAGCTGCTATTGGATGAACTTCTTCCATATTCAGCGAGTAGAAAACTCTTTTATCAACCTTCAGACTATAGATATACTGATCATCTAAATGGCCTGTTGCTTTGTTTTTTATTTGGGTATAGCCTGATATGATAATTGTTTCACAAGTAGTGAGATGTGAAAATACATAGGAACATAAATAAAGGGCGGTCCCGTCTACCATAATTGCATAATGTTCACGCAATTCTCTTTGTGATTTTTTTTGAACTTTAATTTCAATATTTCTGCTTTTGTTAACGGGATTTCCTCCATCTGTGGTAAATCCACATCTAGATAGATGGTATCCGCTGACAAGATGTTAAATGAAACGTTTGTGTCCAATGGAAAATCAAGTTCAGCTAAAAAGTCTTCTAGCCAAAGCTCCATTGCAACTGGTTCGCCTGCAATGACTTTTTCTACTTTTGCTAATCGTTTTAGTTTTGCTTCTTCATACTCTTCTTTTGCTTGTTGAAATAATTTAAGTTCATGTAAATATTGCTGCTCGGCTTCATTTTTGACTTTTTCTAAAAATGCCTTGCGTTTCTTAGGGAAAAGCAAGCTGAGCCTTTCAAAAAAACGTAAACCTTCCTCGAACTCCACTCTTAACTCTTCAATAATTTCTCTTTGGTTTGGCATTTGTACATCAAGGGAAACAGATTTTCTTGCCAAATCTCTAAGCTCTCCAGCTGATTTTTCCTGTAGCGTTTCTTTATGTAATTTAAGAAGTTTTGTAGTATGTTCATTAATCTCTTGTTCTTTTTGATCATATATTCTTTGAATATCTTCATGGAACTTTCGCTTAATGTCACGTTCAACTGCTGGATCTACTCTTAGACCGTCTTCATCGACAAAAACAAGGGTTTGTGATGTTTTATCGAAATTTAAAGTAACAGTTTGAGGGACAGCTTGTGAGTTTTTTTGTGAAGATGTATATGAAGCTCTACCTGTTGCTTTATCTAATTTTGTTCGATAGGAGAGTCCACTTCCAGGTAGTCCAACATTACTATAAAGACCACTACGACCTAACGTTACAGAGGCGCCACGTCTGCGAACAGAGGTGCTTATGCCGCGTTTACTAATATTTAAACGAAGACCTGGTGCTACTTTCACACGTTTTTGAAATCGAAAGCTCATAATAAAACACTCCTAATCTGATGTCAATTATATGGTACTAAAGTTTTACACAAGTATAAAGCGTAATTTCACAATATGTTCAAAAAGTGCGATATGATATGAAAAAGGAGGAGCGAACATGTTTAGCGGAGAATTTATTTATAAAACGACGCTTCCAATTAAAAAAGAAGTGGCTTGGACCTTTTTTAATGACATAAGCAATTTAGTAAGAATAACATCCTTCCCAAAAATAACTATTGTCTCACACAATGGAACAAAGAAGGACAGTGTGACTGAACTTTATTTGGACTTTTTTCTCTTCAGTAAAAAATGGACGTTAACATACATTGATGTTGAGGAAGGGCAGTTTTTCAAGGATCGCAGTGATACTGTGCCATTTCCTTTTAAAACTTGGGAACATACTCATTCCTTTGAAGAAGTCGGTGAAAAAACGGTCATGATTGATAAAGTGAAGTTCGAGTCGTACGTTCCAATCTTCATTGCAAAAATAGGCCTAACAGTCATGTTTAAAGGTCGACAACAATCATTAAAAAAACACCTTCCTATTTAAAAGAAGGTGTTTTGTGCTTTTTGCAAAATGTTTAACGCAAACTTAGTTAAAATCACCAACCACGATCATAGGCTTTTGGCGCTTCTATCGCTGCATCAAGTTCTTTTGCAAACGTTCTTGGTAAGTAAGGATCTCGTAAAAATGGTCTCGCAATAAAAATGAGATCAGCTCTTTCATTTCGCAATATTTCTTCTGCTTGATTGCCTGTTGTAATTAAGCCAACCGCACCAGTTGGTACCTCAGCTTGTCTGCGAATTGTTTCAGCATAGCGAACTTGGTAGCCCGGAAAAACATCCATAGTTGCGGGAACAACAGCCCCTGAGCTGCAGTCAATCAGGTCAACACCTTGGGATTTCATGTTCTTCGCATAATCAACAAACACATCTAGGCTATTACCAGCCTCGTTATATTCATTAGCTGAAATTCGAACAAAAAGTGGTCCATCCCAGACAGTTTTTACGTCATTAATTACGCGATTCAACATTTCATATCGTTTTTCTTCATTTCCGCCAAAAGTATCTTCTCTTTTATTCGTTAAGGGCGATAAGAACTCATTAATCAAATAACCGTGGGCAGCATGAAGCTCAATTACATCAAAACCAGCTTGTTTTGCCCGTTCTGCACCCTTTTTAAAAGCCTCAATCGTTTCAAAAATTTGTTCCTCTGACATTTCTTCAGGTGTTTTCATGTTTTCATTAAATGGAAGAGCAGAAGGTGCAACAATTGGACCATCAACCATTGCTTTCCTTCCGGCGTGAGCTAGTTGAATACCAATTTTGCCCCCTAATTGGTGAACGTGATCAACTAATCGTTTTAAACCATCTACGTGTGAATTATCCCAAATTCCTAAGTCATATTCAGAAATCCTCCCTTGAGGAGTTACCGCAGTGGCCTCAATGATAATTAAACCGACTTGACCGATTGCACGACTTCCGTAATGGGTAACATGCCAGTCGGTAACGTAGCCGTTTTTGTTATCGGCCATATACATGCACATTGGTGCCATTACAAGGCGATTTTTTAGGGTGATATTTTTAAGTTCATACGGTGAAAAAAGTAGTGTAGACATTAATTTTAACCTCCTATTTATTTCGGTTAACAAAATATTACCACAAATAGAGGCAAGTCACTAATGAAAACAGTTCCTTTAATCCATACTAAGAAAAGCTTGATCATAAAGGAGATGTTTTTATGCACCATGTAAAGCCGATCATCGTAAAATTTATCATTTATAGTATTCTCACTACTTTTGTTTTGTTATTTTACGGTTTTTCGATTTCTTTCTTACTAATACTCTCAGCTTTATTAGCTTTAGTTACATATTTCATAGGTGATTTGCTTGTGTTACCTTTGAAAGGAAATTGGTTTGCGACCCTTACTGATGGAGTGACAGTTTTTTTAGGCATCCTAATTTGGATTGTACCTAGTTATGGTTTTTATTTCTCAACTCTTGGAGGAGCGTTGTTTATCGCGTTTCTTGTGGCTGTTTGTGAATGGTTTATTCATATTTATATTATTGGCAGATTAAATAGAGAAGACCGTGAACCAATCTATGATTAATTTTAAATAGTAGGAATCGAAAAAAAAGAAGGCACATGGCCTTCTTATTTCTTTTTTTGAAACAGTTCTTGATTTAAATAAACTAGGAGTGAACTTCTTGTTAAAATTCCTTTAAATGCACCATCGGCATCAATCATACAAATAAATGGGTTATTAATCGAAAGTGCTAGTGCTTTAGCAAAAGTTTCAGTCATTTTCATTGTTGCGAGCTTCGAATTCATTACATCTGCGACTTTAAAACTATGAAGGCGGTCAAGCTCAATACGCTCAAGTCCAAGGATTGAGTCTAAAATTAAAGCCTTACTAATCACTCCGTTTAGCTTTGATTCCTTGTCTAGAACAGGGATAGCGGTATAACCTGATTTTACAAGTACTAGCAACGCATGCTCTAAGCTATTGTTCTGTTGAACATGGGCTACTTTCTCAGTGGGGATAATTAAATTCTTAATTTTTTCATCTGAAAACGTACTACTTTTTAATGTTTCTCGGATCATAATTTATCACGTTCTTTTCGTCAAGAATTGTAAAATAGCATTCTACTTTCTAATACTAGGAGTGATTGAAATGTTTGTCAACTGGAAGCTCTTTTAATTTCAAGGAGAATAATTCTAAAATTATTGGAAAGAATTTAAAAAAACATTAGGAGTGAGGTACGGTGCATTCAAAGAATACAGTGAAATATATTTGTGAAAAATATCCTTCTAATAATTGTTATTATTATAAACAGGAAATTATTACACATGACTGCTGGGACAATTTAGATTCTTTAGCATGGTCAGCCCCAAGACCAATAACAAAAGAAACGTTTATGAAACAAAAGCAAGCAGGATTTAAAACGGAAATAAAGTATATAAACAAATCACCTGCAAAAATTTATCAATTGCAATTAAAAGAGGTTGCCCAAAAAACTAAGTAACAGTCACCTCAGGCATGATATGTAGAGTTTCTATGAAAACAATACAAGATTTCGTGCAAAGACGAAGTGAGCTGTTACTTATGGGACAAACACTTTTCACTGCCAAAATTGGTCAGGTTTCTTTTCAACTTCAGTTTTTAAAAGGTGCGAAGTAGGAACGATCTTAACTTTTTTATTGTGAAAGTTTTGCACAGCATCTTTTACGCCTTTTACGGTTTCTTCCCCTTTTATTCCTACGTGACCAATTCCGATTGCTTGTCCTTTTTGTTCTGCTACCTTCACTAGCTTATTCATCTGTTTAAACACATGCCCACTTGAAGAGTGGGTGTCATCTAGAAAAATGTCACGCATGGCCCAAGGCACACCCAACTGCTCAGCTACTTTTGGGATCACAGATTTAGGTGCTGTACCGCTATCAATAAAGTACAAGTTGTACTCCTTAGCAGTTTCTAATATCACTCGCATTATCGCTTCATCTTCGACGATGAGAGATCCCATATGGTTGTTCATGCCTTTGGCGTGGGGGACGTTTTCGATCGCTTGAATGACTCGCTTTCTGACTTCCTCTAAAGGTAAATCTTTTGTAATTGGGTTTGGACCTAACCAAGAGATTTTTCCTTTTTTAGGTTGTAATGGTAGATGAATCATTACTTCATATCCAAGACTATGCGCTAGTTCAGCTTGTTCTTTTGATTGCTCTAAGAAAGGCATGATTGCCACAGTAATCGGGATTTTTGCTCCGAAAAATTCATTAACTCCTTTTACATTGCCACCAAAATCGTCAATAATAATCGCTACTTTAACATCCTCTATATTTTCTGCATTCAGTGTTTTTGGGTTAATAAATGCACAAAAACATAGCAAAAATAACATGATCCTATTAAGTTTCATTAACTTTCCTCCATCGTTCATTGTCTTACATAATTTGTCCCGGAATCGGTAGTTTTACCCATGAATAAAGGCAAAAAAATAGGTGCAATCAAAAGTGATGGCACCTATTTTTATTTCCTTATATTAAATGCTGCATTTAACTGACCACGAAGCATTCGTTCTCTAAGTTGACTTTCGCGAATTTTCTTTTGTTCTGCTTTCCTTATCTCGAAGGTTTGCATGCCGTCTTCCATCTTATTGGCGATTTCTACTAATCGTTCTACGTCGGAAAAAGAAAACTTACGAGTCCCACCTTTTGAGCGCTCTGGGAAAATAAGCTTGCGTTCTTCGTAATAGCGTATTTGTCTCTCTGATAAACCTGTTAATTCGCTCACGACTCCAATTGTTATAACTTTTTTATCTTTATAGGAAGACAAGTTTATCAACTCCTGTCTAAAATATGATGATTTTTTATAATAATAACACTATACCACTTTTTATAAATTGATAAGGAATTTTGTAAGGAAATCTATCAAGGAACGTTCGTTCGTTTTTGGGGAAAGATGATTTTATTGAAGGAGATAACTAGTAGAGCATAAAACGGTAGGATCTTGAAGATATAGTATTAAAACAATGGAAATAATATGAATAAGCGCATCTTCTCAAGTTATTTAGGAGTAGGTGCTTTCTTATTGGAGAAATAACCAGTTGCTACATGATGAATGCAGTGATAAAATTTAAAATTATCAATCAATTTACTGGTACTGAAAAAACTACAATTATGAGGTGACTATGAAATTATGAAGGTTTGTAAGTTTGGTGGAACATCTTTAGCTAGTGCAGAACAGATGAAAAAGGTAGCAAGTATTGTCATGGCAGATTCGCAAAGAAAAATTGTTGTTGTTTCAGCACCAGGAAAGCGATTTAAGGAAGATACGAAAGTAACCGATTTATTAATATCTTTAGCAGATGCTGCATTAACAGATGGGGACGTCAAAGAAGCGTTACGCTTAGTTGTTAGTCGTTATGAACAAATAGCTCTCGAATTGAAGCTTTCTTCAACTATTGTAAGTGTCATTGAGGACGATCTACAGTCACGCTTAGTAACCAAAGATGAAGGTGAGCAGGAATTTATCGATTTAATGAAGGCGAGTGGTGAAGATAATTGTGCAAAACTGTTTTCATATTACATGCAATCACTAGGTGTAAATGCTCATTATGTTGATCCGAAAGAAGCAGGTTTGTTAGTTAGTAAGGAATACGGAAATGCCCAAGTTTTGCCTGAAGCTTATGATAATTTATACAAAGAACTTAGAAATAAAGAAGGGATTTTAATTTTTCCAGGCTTCTTTGGATATACGCCAGAAGGAACACTTGTAACTTTTCCGCGTGGGGGCTCTGACATTACTGGATCGATTGTGGCAGCAGCTGTTGAAGCTGAGCTTTATGAAAATTTCACTGATGTCGATTCTGTTTTCGCTGCTAACCCTAATGTCGTCCAAAATCCAGTGGAAATTAGTGAACTAACATACCGTGAAATGCGAGAATTATCTTATGCTGGTTTTTCTGTATTCCATGACGAAGCGTTAATACCTGCTTTTAAAAAGGGGGTACCTGTCTGTATTAAAAATACGAATAACCCAGCGGCTCGGGGAACGATGGTAGTTAATGAGCGGAATTTTATGATTAATCCTGTTGTTGGGATTGCCAGCGACTCTGGTTTTAGTACGATCTATGTTAGAAAATACTTAATGAATAGGGAAGTTGGTTTTGGACGCCGTCTCTTAGAAATTATTGAAGATGAAGGTTTGTCCTATGAGCATATGCCATCTGGAATTGACGATACATCGGTTATTCTTAGAGGCTCACAGCTAACTGCGGAAATGGAAGCAAGAATTGTGGAACGCATTGAAAAAGAGCTTCATGCTGACGATGTTCACGTTGAACATGATTTTGCAATGGTAATGGTTGTTGGAGAAGGAATGAAGAAAATGGTCGGTATTACAGCGAAAGCTACAGCCGGTCTAGCGAGAGCTGGAGTTAACCTTCACATGATTAACCAAGGCTCATCAGAAGTAAGCATGGTCTTTGGAGTTAGAGCGACAGACGCAGATAAAGCTGTGAGAGAATTATATAACGATTTCTTTGTTGCAACAAAAAGCCCAGTTCTTTAAGAACTGGGCTTTTCACTTTTTTATATAATTGGATATTTTTTTCAATTAATAAGACTCATGTACTTTGTTTAGCTGGATTTATCACGAGACATATTAATAATTAATTGTTTTAGTTCCTTTACTTCACTTCTTAATTCTGCTAATTGATCAGGTTCTTCTGGCTTATCGGCAGCATCAGCTTTTTCTACGTTACTGACGATAACCCCAATAAATAAGTTGAAAATAACGAATGTGCCAACGAGAACAAACGAGACAAAATAAATCCATGACCAAGGCAACTCATGAAATATTGGCCACATGACACCGCTTGCCCATGACTCCAATGTAACAACTTGGAATAAAGTTAATAGTGCTAATTGTAAGGAGCCAAAATATTGTGGGGCTACTTCTGCAAATAGCATTGTCCCTGTTACCGCAAAGATATAGAAAATGATACTCATTAAAAGCATGATATTTCCTAATGCTGGGATTGTTAACAGTAATGCATCTACTAACCTTCTTAGAGATGGTAAAACGGAAATGGCCCTAAAGACACGTAGTACACGTAAAATACGTAATACCGTAACAAAGTGTGCACCAATAAAGATATGTCCTGCTGCAACGATTAAAAAGTCAAACCAATTCCAACTGTTTTTGAAAAAATCGCTAAATTTTCTCTCCGCAATCATTCTTAAAACAATCTCAATAGTAAAAATCCAAATTAAAGCCTTATCGATTAAGAAAAATAATTCTTTATAGGATTGGTAGATCGTTGGGTATGTTTCAATACCAACAACAATCGCGTTAAACATAATTAAGCCGAGGATTGTTCCGGTAAAAAACTTATGATTTACGAGCTGATTTATTTGTTGTCGTATCGATGACTGTTTGCTTTTCTGATTAAATCCAGACATAATTCTCCTCCACTAAATGATACTTTTTTCAAATGCTAACTTTAATTCTACTAAATATTTTGCTTGGATGAAACATTTTTTGAAAGTTTTGTTACAATTACTAGATAACTTAAAAAGCAAAGGCAAAAAATCTGCCTTTGCTTTAGAAATGATTGCTGTTTCTGAGCACTATCAGGGACTGTCTAGATCTTGCGCTGACGTATACAATAATCTAGTTACCGGGAAGGTTTATTTGCTCTATTTTATATAAGAATATAACTTTCCAAGTTCTGTAGAACGTTCTGCGGCTCGTTTAATACACTCTACCATTGCTTCTTGATAATGAAAGCTTTCTAATACTTTAAAGCCTGCCTCCGTCGTTCCACCAGGGCTCATCACTTGTTTATACAATGTTTGTGAAGAAAGATCTGTAGACTTTATTCTTTCGGCTGCGCCTATGAGAACCTGGGCTATTAATTGTTTTGCTAGCCGTTCATCTAAGCCAATCTCACTAGCGCCAATTTCCATCGCCTCAATTAAATAATAGATATAAGCAGGACCTGATCCCGATAATCCAGTAATCGCATCTAGCTTTTCTTCGTCTACGATAACGACTTCACCAATGGCGTTAAATAAGTTTTCTGATAGTTTTAGATGTTCCTCCGTAGCAAATTGCCCTGAGGCGATAGCGGTAATAGATTGCCCAACCGCAGCAGAAGTGTTCGGCATTGTTCTAATAACCGGTGCATCGTTGTTAAGTAATTGCGATATACAGGTTGTTGAGACACCTGCAAGCACAGAAATGATTAGTTGTTTTTCTGTCGCATATGGCTTTATCTTTTCTACTGTTTCAGCGATATCTTTTGGCTTTGTTGCCATAATTATAATATCTATCTCTGGAAGGATTTCTTCGTAGTTGACAAACGTTTCGATGCCAAACTGTTTTTGTAAAAGGACAAGTTTTTCCTTGTTACTTCGGTTTGTTACGTAAATTTGTTGTGGGTGTACAAGCTCTTTTGTTAATATTCCTGAAATCATCGCCTCAGCCATACTTCCGGCACCAATAAAAGCAATCTTTTTCGTCGCTAACATATCCTTCATCTCCTTTATCTCATTTTCAAAACGTTACATAAGTTAGAGCTCTGGCTTTACTTTAAAAGTTGTCTAGCGCCGAGCGCCAACTGCTCCTGCGGTTACTCGTCGCAAAGCTTGCAAGATGTGTACTTAAGATGTTGTTTGAAAGACACATTTGCTTGTCGCAGCTCCGCGGCCGCTCAGCGCTTTTCTTATTAAGTTCGAATTTGTCCATTGCCTAAAATAATATATTTTGATGATGTTAATGCTTCTAGTCCCATTGGCCCTCTAGCATGGAGTTTCTGTGTGCTAATACCGATCTCTGCGCCAAAGCCGAATTCGAATCCGTCGGTAAAACGGGTAGAGGCATTATGGTAAAGAGCAGCAGCATCTACAAAGGTGAAAAAATGCTCTACATGTTGCTTCGTTTCAGAAATGATTGCTTCTGAGTGTTTAGAGCCATATTGGCTGATATGATTTATTGCCTCATCGACCGAATTAACAATTTTTACAGCTAATGTTAACTCAAGAAATTCAGTTTCCCAATCTTCCTTAGTCGCGGGAATAATTCGATTGTCTAATTTCATCGCTAATTCATCGCCCCGTAATTCAACCTGCTTTTTAATAAGGGTATCGACTAAACTTGTAAAATGAAGCTTTGCCCAGTCTTTATGAACAAGTACTGTTTCACATGCATTACAAACGGAAGGGCGTTGTGTTTTTGCGTTAGTGAGAATATCGATCGCCATTTTTTCTTCAGCTGTGTCATCAATAAAAATATGACAGTTTCCAACACCTGTTTCTAATACAGGAACAGAAGCTTTTTCCACAACTGCACGAATAAGAGAAGCACCGCCCCGTGGAATTAGGACATCTAAATACTCGTTTAACTTAAACATTTTCTCGGCGGTTTCTCTTGATGTATCTTCAATTAGCTGGACGGCCTCTGTAGGTAGCGAGCTTTGTTTAAGTCCATTATGAATGACTCGAACTAGTGCTTTGTTAGAATGGATGGCAGATGAGCTTCCTCGTAGCAATACAGCATTACCTGTTTTTAAACAAAGACTAGCAGCATCAACGGTTACATTCGGTCTAGCTTCGTAAATCATTCCAATCACACCTAAAGGGACGCGAACTCTTTTTAATTGTAGTCCGTTCGGGCGTTCGGCTTCAAACGTTACGGCACCGACAGGGTCCTCAAGTTCTACTAATTGTCTGAGGGCTGCTGCCATATCTTTAATTCTTGCTTCGGTTAGTTTTAAACGATCAAGTAAACCATCAGAAAGACCGGCTGTTTTTCCTGCGACGATATCTTTTTCATTTTCCTCTAATAGATAAGCAATTTCACTTATTAATGCTTCATTAATTAGCGTTAATGCCTCGTTTTTTTGAGCAGTAGAAGCGGCTCCAAGTAAACCTGTTATTGCCTTTGCTTGTTGGGCTTTTATGATTAATTCATTCAATTTAAATACCTCCCTTATGAAATGTGATCCAGTGATCACGATGAATAGCTTCATCATAATGACAGTTTGTTGTTTTTTTCGCTTCAGAGCTTTCTTTTCCTTTAATTGAAAGTAGTTCTTCTGAAGAATAGTTAACCTTACCTTTTCCAATCACTTTTCCACGGCAACTGATGACTTCCACCACATCACCCCTTTGAAATGTTCCTGAAACGTCTTGAATTCCAATAGGTAATAAGCTTTTTCCTTTTGTTAAGATCGCCTGAACGGCACCATCATCAATGACAATTTTTCCGTTTGGCGTCGAGTGAAGGGCAATCCATTGTTTTTTGTTCTTTACGCCTTTTTTTGTAGCTAAACCAATATATGTTCCGTCGCCTTTGCCAAGGAGGATGTCTATCAACTTATGTTCCCCTTGACCGGTGCCAATAAAGACATTAACTCCTAGGAGATTTGCAGTTTTAGCTGCTTCTATTTTCGATTTCATGCCTCCAGTTCCTACTTTTGAGCCAGTTTCCTTAGCTTGCTGTAACAGTTCATCATTAACGGTAGGAAGATAATGATATTTTTTGGCTTTAGGATTTTTTCGTGGGTCTTCGTCGTACAAACCATTTATATCTGTTAATATCGCTAAAAAGTCTGCATGAACTAGTCCGCTAACTAAGGCAGAAAGCATGTCGTTGTCGCCGAAGGTTAGCTCTTCAACAGAAGTAGAATCGTTCTCGTTGATGATCGGTACAACATTGCGCGTGAGCAACTCTGCTAAAACGGCATAAGCATTGCTGTACTGTTCTTGGCTAATAAAGTCATTACGGGTTAACAGGAGCTGAGCAACAACAATGTCATGGCGTCCGAAAGCTTCTTCGTAGCCTTGCATTAGCAACCCTTGCCCAACTGCCGCAGCTGCTTGTTTTCCTGCGATTGTCACAGGTCTTGTTGGGTAACCAAGCTTTGTAAAACCTGCAGCTACAGCCCCAGATGAAATTAAAATAACTTCGTGACCTCGTTCTTTTAGTTTAGCTAGTGCGTTCGCATGTTCAATGAGTTTTTCAATAGAAAGACCACCATTGCTGTTTGTTAATGAGCTACTACCAATTTTTACGACAATGCGCTGCTTACTCATAATAAATCCCTCTTTTTCTAAAAATATAAAAAACTCTTCCGTCCTTATAAAAATACAAGGACGGAAGAGTTATTATCCGCGGTACCACCTTAATTGACATCAGTTTGATGCCCTCTTAACACCATTAACGCTGGTAACGGTTAGGTTTAGCCTAACGCTCCAGGGTAGGTTCAATAAGTTTTCTGCGATGGAATCTTTCAGCCGCTGAATTCCACTCTCTTTCGCCAAAACGTTTATTTACTAGTCCCTTTCAACACTTTATCTTTTGAGTTTTTTTAATTATCTGTCATTTTATTTTTACTGTCAATACTTTTTTACCTTTAAGTTTGACTATATTAAAGGATTAAAGTATAAAAAAGTTAAGGACTTATTAAGTATCCTATATGGATATGAATTATAATAAACTTTGTTACTGAAGTAAAGTAGAGAAAGAGGTTAAAGTCATATATATTACTTCAAGCTTATTGTTCCGAAAAATTTATAGAGGTGAAATCATTGAATTCGTATTTACATAATAAAATCATTATCATCACAGGTGCATCAAGTGGAATTGGTGCGACTTTAGCTTTAGATGTAGCAAAAAAAGGCGGGATACCAGTATTGTTGGCGCGCTCCACAGATAAGTTACAAAGAGTTAGTGAGGAAATTTTAAAAACAACGGGTATAGAAGCGCCCTTCTTTACAGTAGATGTTGCTGACAACGATGCTGTTGTTCATACTTTTGCACAAATCTTAGAAAAATACCCGAAAATCGATGTTTTAATTAATAATGCTGGTTACGCAATTTTTGACGCTTTTATTAATTCTAAATTAGATGACATAAAAGGTATGTTCGATGTTAATGTCTTTGGATTAATCGCTTGCACAAAAGCTGTACTTCCCGCAATGCTCGCAGAAAATGAGGGGCAGATTATTAACATTGCTTCACAGGCAGGAAAGCTTGCAACGCCAAAATCTAGTGTCTATTCAGCTACCAAGCATGCTGTTTTAGCAATTACAAATAGCTTACGAATGGAATTAAATGATACGAACATCTTTGTGAGTGCTGTAAATCCCGGTCCGATTAAAACCCCATTTTTTGATCGCGCTGACGGTACAGGAAGCTATACGAAAAATGTTGAGAAATTTATGCTTGAGCCAGCCTTTGTTTCGGAAAAAATTCTCAAATTAATTGAAAAGCCAAAGCGTGAGCTTAACTTACCAGGTTGGATGGGGCTTGGGACGACCTTATATCAGCTATTCCCTAGCCTAGTTGAAAAACTTGCAGGAAAGAAGCTTAACCAAAAATAGAATTAATTTCAAATTGAAAAGAGAACGTATATTCGTTTATAATAGAGAATATTATATACGAATATACGTTCTCTTTTTTATGCACTTATTTTAAGAAAGGAGTGGCAAGATGAAAATAGATTATAATTCATTACCGGTACGAACAATATTTTGTATTGATATGAAAAGTTTTTATGCGAGTTGTTCGGCTCTCGCCCTTGGTTTAGATCCATTGACATGTTATTTAGCTGTTGTTGGAGATACCGAGAGGGGAGGGAGTGTGGTTTTAGCTGCCACACCTCGATTGAAGGCAGAGTTTGGGATTAAAACCGGAAATCGTCTCTTTGAAATTCCGAGTGACCCTCGTATAAAAATTGTCAACGCTCAAATGACGACGTATTTACAAGTTTCTACAAAGCTGACCCAGTTTTTTAATCAATACGTTCCATTAGAAGCAATTCACACGTATAGCGTTGACGAGAGCTTTCTTGATGTTAAAGGAACGAGACGACTTTGGGGAAGTGAGTGGGAACTTGCAGAGCGGATCCGCGAGGAAATGTTAACCGAGTTTGGTTTAAGCTGTTCTATTGGTATTGGACCAAATATGCTGCTGGCAAAAGTTTGTCTTGATTTAGAAGCGAAAAAGGTAGGGGTTGCGAAGTGGACATATGCTGATGTAGAAACGAAGCTTTGGAATGTATCTCCGTTACGCAAAATGTGGGGAATTGGTTCGAGAGTCGAGAAGCGGTTACATAAATTAGGGATTTTCTCTATTGGTCAATTAGCCAATGCGCCATTACCGTTACTTGAAAAACATTTTGGGATTATCGGAAACCAGCTTTACTATCATGCCAATGGAGTCGATCTTTCTGATCTTGGTGCTCCTCTTATGCAAGGTCAAATTAGCTTTGGAAAAAGTCAAATCTTACTTCGTGATTATTGTGATCGTGAAGAAGTAAAACACGTCATTTTAGAAATGTGCGAAGAAGTGGCTAGAAGAGCGCGGACAGCTAAAAAGGCAGGAAGAACAATTAGCTTAGGAATTGGTTACAGCAAGGATGTGGCAGGCGGAGGTTTTCACAGATCGATTACGCTTCAAGGCGCAACAAATATTACCCTAGAAATATATAAAGCGTGCTTACAGCTTTTTTATGAGCACTACCAAGGGGAAACTGTCCGAAGCATCTCTATTACCCTTTCGAATGTACTAAACGATGATCAAATTCAACTTAGTTTGTTTGAACCGAACAAGCCTCGTCAAAGAAATTTAGGTTATGTAATGGACTTTATCAGAGAGAAACACGGTTCAGATAAGCTACTTAGAGCAGTTTCTTATACGCAGGCAGGAACAGCTAAACATCGTAGTAAACTTGTTGGTGGCCATAAATCGTAAATACTTGAGATAAAAAAATTTTTTAGAACTTTGAAAGAGGTGAGAAAAATTATTAGAGATCGGGGTAATATAAAATGGACAGCGATGATGCTACCTGAGCATGTAGCGATGCTTCGGGAGTTAAAGATGAATGAAAACAACAAATCAAAGCCACTTATTGATGAGCAGCAGCTTGAAGAAATGAACGATTTGATTCGTTTTGCAATTGAAACTAACAATTCAGTAATAGTAACATACTACCAAGAATATGATTACAAAGTAGTTGTAGGTGTTATTGAACGTTATGATCCTGCTAGAGGGTGTATTCGTATCGATAATGATGGGACTTTACTAACGATTGATACTGAAGACATTATTGATATAAAAAGTAACTAAGGCTGAATAGACGTTCACTTTTTGTTCAACGTATTGTAATAATTTTTTTACGATTTGTTTACTCCAATCTGTAAGAAAAGGTGATATAGTAGTAGTGCAAAAGTGAATTCAAAAAACAAGAATAGGAAGTGAAGGCGTGATCGTTCGAGATCTAATCGAAACAACAGAATTTTTCACAGAGGAAACAAAGAATGATTTTTTTGTTATTTATGAAAAATTTGCAAACAGTGATTGTAACTGCGAAGGCAACATGTTAGAAGAAATAGAATGTGATGATGAGGAAATCGTTCAAATTCTTCAAGGTAATCCTGAATGTAGTTGTTCTCTACGAAATATTAAGAGCTATTGCGTTGGGCAAGAATTTAAGACTGTAGAAGATATTCTTGCAATGATTAAAGAAGAGCACAGAGAAATCTTTAAGTAAAACGTTAGTTGCGTAGCCATAATTATCTACAAAATTAAATTAAAATATATACTACGTTTTCACACATCCTCTCAATACTTGTTGAGAGGATTTCCTTTTGTAAAAGAGACAGACAAGACGAACGTTAAAGTTAAGGACAAGAGAAAAACAAACTTTTGTAATATTGCAGTAAAATAAAGAAAAGCTATAATTAGTTTATTACATGAGTGAATTTCATAATTACCTTAACCGAGCTATATTTAGAACTTAATAGCGAAAATAATGAATTATGAAATTCATTAACATATTAACAAAGGGGCTCTAAAATGATAAAAGTGTTATTTGTTTGTTTAGGAAATATTTGTCGCTCACCAATGGCTGAAGCCATTTTTAGACAAAAGGTGAAAGAAGCTGGACTTGAGGATAAATTTTCAATTGATTCAGCTGGAACAGGGAATTGGCATATTGGCAACCGTCCCCATGAAGGGACTTTGCAAATTTTAAAAGACAAGAATATTGATAGTGCCAATATTACAGCTAGACAGGTCAGTTCCGAAGACTTGAAAGAGTTTGATTACATCATTGCGATGGATGCAGAAAACTTAGGGAACTTACACCGTATAAAAGGTAGAGAGGCATCAGGCGAAATCCGAAGACTCTTAGATTTCATTCCTGAGTCAGAGGTTGTTGACGTCCCAGATCCATATTTTACAGGGAATTTTGAAGAGGTTTATGATTTAGTAGAGGAAGCATGTAACGAGCTTCTAACGTATATTAGAAAGAAAGAACTACAATAAAAGGAGAAGAGGCTGTCCTATAAGTGTCAGAGCACCTCGAAGTCGTCTATAGATAGAAGTGTATGGCTGTACAAACTCTATTTATAGTAGGTGAGGTGACTGATACTTTGTTTTTGGGATGACCTCTTTTTTGAGAAAGAAATAAAGATAACCGATTTTTAAAAAGTTTTGCTTTTCGCATTCCTTCTTTACATCTCTTGAAGTTCTTGTACGTCTACTGTCATTTCATTTTCAGGATTTTCCTTTGGATAAACGCGAGCTGTACCATCCTCATTATTAACATTCTGAATCCAGATCGAAGTACCGTTATGCTGTACTTCAATTTCTTTGGCAGAGTCTAAAATTTGTTTTGCTCGATTGACGTTCATATGTATACCTCCTTTATTTTGTAAACCCTATCCATAATATCTCTACAATAGAAAAAACTATGCATGAAAGAATTTATGTGAGAATACATGCCAATCGACAAATTTAATGAACGAGTGACCCTATATGTGAATATGTTGATGTATGGGCGCTACGCCCCATTAAATTAACAAGATTCCCTAGGAGGGGTTGATATAGATGTGTGGTATTACTGGTTGGATTGATTGGAAAAAGGATTTAACAAAAGAAACAAAGATGGTAGAACGAATGGCGGCTACATTAAAGAAGCGAGGTCCGGATGATTCCAATGTTTGGAGTTCGCCACATGCTTCCTTTGGTCATACACGATTAGTTGTTGTTGATCCTGAAGGTGGCAAACAGCCGATGACAAAGTCAGCATATGACAAAACGTTTACAATAGCCTATAATGGCGAACTTTATAATACAGAGGATCTTCGCAAGGAGTTGTTACAACGAGGACACTCGTTTAAGTCACACTCTGATACCGAAGTTTTGCTTACTTCATTTATCGAGTGGGGACCTGATTGTGTCGATCGCTTAAATGGAATTTTCGCTTTTGCCATTTGGAATGCAGCAAAAGAGGAGTTGTTCATTGCTCGAGATCGTTTAGGTGTTAAACCGCTTTTTTATCAGGAATTAAGTGGTGCTTTATTGTTTGGCTCAGAGCTAAAAGCTGTGCTAGCTCATCCAGATGTAAAGTCAGAGGTAACAAAGGAAGGGTTAGCTGAAGTATTTGGTTTAGGTCCTTCGAGAACTCCAGGCCACGGTGTTTTTCATAATATGAAGGAATTACGTCCTGGTCACGCCTTAAAATATAATCGTAGTGGGCTAAAAGTTTACCGTTATTGGAGTTTGAAAAGTACGTACCACGAAGACACGATTGAACAAACAGCGGACAAAATTCAATGGTTGCTACAAGATACGGTAGAAAGACAGCTTGTCGCCGATGTTCCAGTGAGTACATTTTTATCTGGGGGTGTCGATTCAAGCGCGTTAACGTCTTTTGCCGCAAAGTATTTTAAAAAAGAAGGTAGAGGTCCACTCCATACCTATTCTGTCGACTATGTCGATAATGATAAATACTTTAAGGCTAACGATTTTCAACCAAATGCAGATGGGCCTTGGATTAAAGAGGTATCTGATTATTTAGGAACAAAGCATCACTCTTGTATTATTACGAATGAAGATTTGGCTGGCTATTTGATAGAAGCCGTCCTTGTCCGCGATCTACCAGGCATGGCTGACATTGATTCTTCATTGCTTTGGTTTTGTAAACAAATTAAAAAAGATGTAACAGTTGGTTTATCAGGTGAGTGCGCAGATGAAATTTTTGGTGGTTATCCATGGTTCCATCGCGAAGATTTAATGAACCGAAATAGCTTTCCTTGGATGCACTCTACTTTAGAAAGGGAAGCGTTACTGAAATCTGAATGGCGCGAAAAACTTCAGCTTCAAGATTATGTCATGAATCGTTATACAGACACATTGGCTGAAACACCACGTCTTGAAGGTGAAAGTAAAGAAGAAGCAAGGCGCCGTGAGTTGTTTTATTTAAACATTGTTTGGTTTATGACGACATTACTCGATCGCAAAGACCGGATGAGTATGGGGGCAAGTCTTGAAGTGAGGGTACCATTTGCTGATCATCGACTTGTCGAATATGTTTGGAATATCCCATGGCAAATGAAAAACTTTGAAGGACGTGAGAAAGGGATTTTACGAAAAGCGTTAGAAGGCATGTTGCCACATAATGTCCTTTATCGTAAAAAGAGCCCTTACCCAAAAACTCATAATCCTCACTATACAAAGGCAGTCAAACAATGGTTACAAGAAATAGTCGATGATCCATCGTCACCATTGTTACAATTTGTAGATGAACAGAAGGTGCGAGAAATAATTGAAACAGATGGAGCAGCATTTAAGAAACCGTGGTTTGGGCAACTGATGAATGGCCCGCAGCTGATCGCTCATCTAGCCCAGATTGATACGTGGCTTAGGGAGTATAAGGTTGAGATAAAAGAATAACAAGCAAAAGCAACCATGAGTTAAATTCTTGGTTGCTTTTTGTGACCTTAAAAGGTCCAAAGTTTTTACTATTTATCATTGACTTCTTTTGTCCCAGTTAATAAAATGAAAGTAATTAAATAGACGTTTTAGGTGCCAATTAATGGAGAATAGGGAAATCAAAAGAGGTTGTATAACTCTTAAATGATGCGGACCCACCACTGTAATCGGGGATGAAACCTTAAAAACCACTACGTAAGTAGGAAGGTAAGGGAGTAAAAAGAACCGTAAGCCAGGAGACCTGCCTAAAGTGAACAATGAGGATGATGGAAAAGTCTTCAATAAGTTAAGTATGCTTATTGATGGCTTTTTTTGTTTTAAAAAAGGGGGAAATGAAAAGATGGAAACGAAAAAGATGAAAAAGACTTACAAATTTAAAACGAAACAAATCGTACTAATGGCGATGTTTATTGCACTGGCTTTTGTGGGAAGCTTTATAAAAATTCCAAGCCCGTTTGGAACAGTAGCATTAGATTCTGCACCGGCATTTATAGCAGCAATGCTACTAGGGCCTGTTCCAGGGGCAATCGTAGCTTTTATGGGACATTTACTAACTTCGTTAAATGTTGGCTTTCCTTTAACGATTCCTATTCATCTATTAATTGCAACAGAAATGGGCTTAATTTGTGCTTTAGTTGGAATTATTTTTAGAAAAGGTAGCTTATTCATGGCGCTTGTGGTTGGTCTATTACTAAATGGAGTAGCAGCACCAGCTTCATTTATATTAATTCCTCAGTTTGGTCTACCGTTTTTTTCGGTGATGCTTATACCTATATTAGTTGGTTCTGCGGTAAACTTAATTATTGTTGCGATCGTAGTTCGGACCTTGAAAGGAAGGATTTAAATGATGAGGATTAGTAGGTACCGTGATTTGACAATCTTGCATGACGATGAGAAAAGTTTTGTCATTGCCTGTGATTCTTCTGGTGGTATCGGTCCAAAGAAATTAGACGTGGTAAAAACAGATGGTTATACATTAGGGCGTTTTCTAGCAAGAGTTGTCCTTATGGAAATAATCTCAGTTGGTGCAAAACCGATAACGATTATTGACACATTAGCTGTGGAAATGAATCCAACCGGTCAAGAGATTATCAGTGGAATTAGAGCAGAAGCAGAGCAACTAGGATTAGATACAAATAACTTATTAAATGGCAGCACAGAAGAAAATATGCCTGTCCAACAAACGGGTGTTGGTATAACGGCTATCGGTGAAGTGTCGAATTTAGAATGTGAAAGTTCCCCCGGAGATCAAGTCATTTGTATTGGTGTTCCCAAAGTAGGAAATGAAGTGTCTTTAGAAGATCCTGAAATTTGCAATTTGCCTGTTGTTCAAGAATTACGAGAGATTGTTGGGGTTCATGAAATTGTCCCGATTGGTTCTAAAGGGATTAATTATGAACTAAATGAATTGTTAAAACGAAACCAGATGTCCCTTATTAAATTCCAAACAGGTTTAGACTTACATAAATCTGCCGGCCCTGTTACTTGTGTTATTGCAACAGTTAAGCTTGAATGTATAGAAACGATTAAAAAAATAGTTACTCAACCTATAAGTATATTAGGTCGATTAATAGATAAGACTTGAACAATAATTTTTAGTCTTTCTATTTTGACGTTTTCGAATATGAACATACTCCTCCAAAAAATAGCTGATCCAATTTAAACGGAGCGGCTATTTTTTAGTTCAGAGCAATATCATTTTGCACCGCTAACTGATTTTGCATATACTCTTGTTGAGGGGGACAACAAATGAAGCTCAAAGAGGAATTAAAGCAATTAAAAAACATGATTTATATATACGAAAGCATCTTAAACGAAATAAATGTAGGAGTTCAAGTAGTTAATACTGAAGGTAATACAATTATTTATAATCAGAAAAAGATGCAATTAGAGTCAATGCAACTAAATGATGTATTAAATAAAAACCTACTAGAGATCTTTTCGTTTAAAAGTAGAAAAGAGAGTAGGTTATTACTAGCATTGGAAAATGGTACTGCAACAAAAAATGCGAAACAGACCTATTTTACGAATAAAGGAAAAGAGATTACGACTATTAATAACACCTTCCCGATAATTAAAGATGGTAATATTATTGCTGCTGTAGAACTTGCAAGTGATATTACCAAATTAGAAAGGTTAAAAGAAAATGTATTAAAAAGCGGTAATATTAGATATAAGTTTGAAAGTATTATTGGAGAAAGTAGAGCAATAAAAGAAGTAATTCAAAATAGTAAACGAGCAACACGTACATCTTCGTCGGTTCTAATTATTGGGGAAACAGGGACTGGAAAAGAATTATTCTCACAAAGTATTCATCACGGTAGTGACCGCTCTAACAAGCCGTTTATTTCGCAAAATTGCGCTGCTTTGCCCGATAACTTAATTGAGAGTCTATTATTTGGTACAAAAAAAGGCGCGTTTACTGGGGCAATTGACCACCCTGGCTTACTAGAGCAAGCAGAAGGTGGAACGATTTTACTAGATGAAGTTAATTCGCTAAACATAGCACTACAGGCGAAATTATTAAGAGCGATCCAAGAAAAATCGATTAGGAGAGTTGGCGATACGAAAGACAAAGAAATTGATGTTAGAATTATCGCCACTATCAATGAAGACCCAATAGAAGCTATTGCAAACAATAGACTACGCAAAGATTTGTATTATCGTTTAAGTGTGGTTTCTCTAGTCATACCACCACTTAGAGAACGGAAAGAGGATATTCCGCTATTAGTTCAAACATTTATTGAAAAGTATAATCATTTGTTCCAGCTGGATGTTAGGAAGATAAGCAATAAAGTATATCAATTATTTTTAGATTATGATTGGCCGGGTAATATCCGCGAACTTGAACATGCCATTGAAGGTGCAATGAACCTTATTAGCAACGAAACAGAAATTAGTTATAACCATTTACCATACCATTTTTTAAATAAATCGAAGCAGGTTACTAGCTATCCGTCACAGCATCATCAGGGTGAACCTTCCGACTTAGATAACTTAACATTGAAATTAAAAGATCAAATGGAAGAAGCGGAGGCAAACTATTTAAAAAAAGTTCTGATGAATAATAAAAATAATATTACTTATACGGCAAAGGTGCTTGGGATTAGTCGCCAAAGTTTACAATATCGGCTTAGAAAATATAAAATCAAAGATTTTTAACTGGGACGGATGAATCTACATTTAGAGAGGTAGCTAATGACTTTATGTCATTAGCTACCTTTTCACTGTTATTGTTGATATTGATTGTAATCATTCTGTCCGGACATATTTTGACTAGACATTGAGCTGCCTTGATTTTGGCTTGACATACCTTGGCCTTGGCCTTGATTTTGCATTTGTTGCTGTTGCTGTTGCAATTGTTGTTGTGATTGATTAATTTGTTGTGTGATTTGGTTTAACATGTTAAAAGACTGTAGAGATTGTCCAACGCTTCCTAACATTTGTGATGCTTGTTGAACGGATTGTTGTAGCTGCTGGAAAGTTTTTTGTTGTTGCTGCTGAGCTTGAGTGCTGAATTGTTGCATTTGTTGTAAAAGTTCGTTTGAAGACTGGATGGTTTGATTAGAAGTTGTGCTACTTCCTCCCATACTTCCTTGAGAAGATTGCATTTGTGTTAATGCATTTTGCATACTCTCTAACTGATTTCTTAAAGGCATTAACTCATCTCCAATCTCTTCTTCTACTTTAGATTGTGCAATTGATTCAATACGTGCTTTTTGAGCAGCATCCGTTTCAACGATCTCAGCTTTCTTTATGATCTTATCTGTATCTCTTTCCATAGCAAATTCCTCCTTGAATTGGTTTTGTGGTATTGGGTTGGATTTCACAAGTAGGTACTTAGGATTTTGCTTATCTGTAACCCTTGTTACATAAACAACACCAATTACTACAGCTATAAATAGGACAAACCAGAAGAATAACATTCCATTAATGGTAATGCACCTCCATTTCGAACTACATCACAAACATTGCTGTAATGCAGTACGAATTTATTATGGACTAAAATTAGTTTTGTACTAATAAAAAAACTGCCAATTTGTCCATCTGATCTCCCTCTGGAAGTTATGATGCAAAATCACTTCTTACTATTTGTTTTTTACGCAATGTATTGAATGAATTGAATAAGTTCAACAAAAGCTAAGAGGAAAAAAGGAGGAATTTAAGTTTTGAATAATCATCAAGAGTTTGGTGTACACGAAATACCGAAGTGGAATAAATGGATCATTTTAAGTATTCAACATTTATTTGCGATGTTTGGTGCAACAATCCTTGTTCCTTATTTAACAGGCCTAAGCCCAGCTGTAGCTTTAGTTTCTAGCGGCTTAGGTACTCTAGCTTATATAGTCATTACAAAAGGGAACGTTCCAGCCTATTTAGGATCATCATTTGCCTTTATCGCGCCGATTATTGCATCAACTGCTATCGGTGGAGTAGAAGGGGTAATGATTGGATCATTTATGGCTGGTGTTGTTTATGCGGTTATCGCAATAATTATTAAAGGTACTGGTATCCATTGGTTAATGAAGTTATTACCTCCTATTGTAGTAGGTCCTGTTATTATGGTAATTGGACTGGGTCTAGCGAGTGTAGCTATAAACATGGCAATGAACTTTAATTATGAGCTAGGAGTGTTCGTTGATCCAATGCTACACTTTACAGTTGCACTCATTACATTAGCAATTACGATCTTTAGTTCGATATTTTTAAGAGGTTTTTTTAGTCTAGTACCGATATTATTTGGAATTGTCGGTGGTTATATTTCAGCTTATTTTTTAGGGATTGTTGATTTTACGCCAGTATTAGAAGCAGCTTGGTTTCGAGTGCCTAATTTCATTATTCCGTTTGTCACCTACACACCAAAATTTTCTTGGACGATTATTGCTTTAATGGTTCCAATATCAGTTGTCACAATTTCAGAGCACATTGGTGACCAAATGGTCTTAAGTAAGGTAGTAGGACAAGACTTTATAAAAAAACCAGGACTTCACCGATCGATTCTTGGTGATGGAGTGGCAACGATGATTGCTTCATTTCTTGGCGGCCCCCCTAATACGACATATGGTGAAAACATTGGTGTTTTAGCAATCACGAGAGTTTTCAGCGTTTTTGTCATTGCTGGAGCTGCTGTTTTAGCTATTTTATTTGGATTTATGGGGAAAATTGAGGCATTAATTGCGACCATTCCAACAGCTGTAATGGGTGGAGTTTCGATTTTATTGTTTGGTATTATTGCTTCCTCTGGGTTAAGAATGCTCATTGATAACAAAGTTGATTTAGGGCATAAACGAAATTTGATTATTTCCTCGGTTATTTTAGTAGTAGGTATAGGAGGAGCGTTTATTGAACTAACTGAAAATGTTCAGATTGCTGGTATGGCTTTGGCAACGATCATTGGAATTGTGCTTCATTTGTTATTGTCAGGGAAAGAGCAAAGCTACGGAAATTATGCTCTTTTTGCAGGTTTAGACGAAAAGGATAATAAATAAGTAATAAAAGTAGCCGAGTTTTTGGCTACTTTTTCAGTTAAGGAAAAATTCAGTTTAGACAAATCAGGCTTTTTTCGGTAAAATTGTTGCATATTATATATTAAAGGAGTAGAAATATGGAAAAAGTACTTATTTTTGGTCATAAAAATCCTGATACTGATACGATTTGTTCAGCAATTGCTTATGCTGACTTAAAAAAGAAATTAGGAATGGACGTAGAACCTGTTCGTTTAGGTGAGGTTAGTGGAGAGACTCAATTTGCGTTAGATTACTTCAAAGCTGAAACACCACGATTGGTTCAAACAGTCGCTAATGAAGTAAATAGTGTAATATTAGTCGACCATAACGAGTTCCAGCAAAGTGTTGATGATATTGAAACGGTACGAGTTCTAGAAGTAATTGACCACCATCGTATTGCTAATTTTCAAACAAGCGATCCTTTGTATTATCGCTGTGAACCTGTAGGTTGTACTGCAACAATTTTAAACAAACTATATAAAGAAAATGGCATTAAAATTGAAAAAGCTATTGCAGGACTAATGTTATCAGCAATAATTTCTGATTCTTTATTATTTAAATCGCCAACGTGTACGGAGGAAGATGTAAAAGCGGCGCGCGAACTAGCTGACCTTGCAGAAGTTGATGCAGATTCTTACGGATTAGAAATGTTAAAAGCCGGTGCTAATTTAACTGATAAAACAGTTGAACAGTTAATATCCCTTGATGCGAAGGAATTTCAGATGGGGAATTACAAAGTGGAAATTGCACAAGTGAATGCGATTGATACAAATGATGTTTTAGTTCGTCAACCAGAGTTAGAAGAAGTTCTTACGAATGTAATTAAAGAAAAAGAGTTAGATTTATTTTTATTAGTTGTGACGGATATCTTAAACAGTAACTCTGTTGGATTGGCGTTAGGAAAAGAAACGAAAGCAGTGGAACAAGCATACAACGTTAAGTTAACAAACAATACAGCTCTTTTAGAAGGTGTTGTTTCACGTAAAAAACAAATCGTACCTGTGTTAACTGATATTTTTAATAAAATGTAATGACAAAAAGCCAGCTAAATCTTTAGCTGGCTTTAGATTTACTGGTATCGACTTTTTACTAATTCTTACTAAAGACTGCAATCTGATATATAGCCTTCATTCCTACTTTTTCATATAGAAGATTAGCATTTGTTAAGCTGTTTGCATCAACCATTAACTGTACTTTTGGAAAGTTAATGGTATAACAATCCTGAAAAATTTGATTCAATAATGTTTTAGCAACTCCAAGGTTCCTCCTAGTATTTATAACGCCAAGTAGGTCTATCCATATTGCTTCTGGACTTTTTTTGCACATGATAAATCCTGAAGGTTCGTCATTTAAGTATGCAATATACCAGAGAGTTTTATCGTATCCAGGGGAAGTTTTCTCGGTCATCCACATATCTAAAGTCTGTTCTCTGTGTTCTCTAGTGTCTTTAAAACAATGATTATACAAATCAAACAATAACTCCCAGTCTGTTTGGGCATCAAATAACTTTAATTTTATAGTTTCAGGTATTTTATAAGCATTTAAAGTGTCAATATCAATACTCATTTTGCTATGAAGTCTACTGAAAGAAAATCCGTTTTCTTTCATTAAACAAACCGCCTTTTTATTTTTGGCTGGGATAATAATATTGAAAGTATGCTTAACCCCTAACTTTTTATATTTATCGATATAATAGGATGCTCTATCGTGAAAAGCTTTTACTAATAGGGAACCTACACCTAGTCCTTTTTGGTTTGGGGCAACAAATCCGTAGCAATCAATACGTCCTTCACTAATCTCTTCAATAAAACCATAACCAACAATAGAGTAATCAAAGGTTTGGATAATAAATGTGTTGGTATCTAAAGATATATCGTCCCATATTTCTTGTAAATCTTCTTTAGAAAAATCAGGTTCACCCCATTCATCAATATCACAAGCAATTATTAGCTCAGTTATATTAATAAGATCATCTTGCTTAGCAGGTCTTACATAAAAAGAACGATCATCAGTCATAATGCTTCCTCCTTGAGATTAGATAAATAAAATATATAACCTGCCTTTTTAGCAGTCAAAGTTTTTTTATGATGCCAAGGAAAAATTAGTTATGTGAAATGTATTACATAAACACAAGCATTGTTTTGAATTTGTTACCTCGATGCAAAGTTCATGTAGTTGATCAATGAAGTATTTACAAATGAAGGGGTCACTAGCTTTGTTGTTAGGTAAAAAACACATTCAATTATGAAGGGACTTTTCAGTGTCCTTTCAAATGCGAATGTGTTTTTGATCATTTAGCTGATATGTTAGCTTTATATAATTTATTTTGCTCGATAGTTTCTTTGTTTTTTAGAAACTGTTGAGAAATTTCTTTTTTTGTGACGTTATTTTTGTTGAGTTTAATTTCATCAATAAATCTTAATAACAATTGAGCAGTGTTTATAGCGTCATCAATACCTCGATGAGCTTTCCCCATGGGTTCAATTTGGGCCAGTTGCAAAGCATTTTTTAATCCTAATTGACTATTGTTATCGGCGACTAATAAGTCTCCAATTTGTTTTTGAATATCGTTATAATTTTTGAACCAATCTAAATTCATTTTACTTCGAACGCATTGGTTAATAATATGAGCCTTATCATCTTTTCCCCAGGCGCATAAATAATAATCATCTCCTAACCAAATTGAAAATTGTTCAATTGCTTTGCTAAATGGAATAGCAGTTTTTATGTCTTCTTTCGTCATTTTAATAAATTTTCTTGTGCTTTTTGAAATGTAACCATTTTTAGGTGAGATATAAATCTGAAATTGGTCAATAAGTTTTTTTTCTTTCAAATCGATCTTACATGCGCCAATTTCAACAATTTCACTAAGCTGACCTTTTCGGAAACGTTTTACTAATTCTAAATCAAAAACTATGGCATTCAATATTCTCTTCCCTTCGGTACAAGTTTGTTTGTTTATCTTTCCCTTAATTAAAACGAGTCATTTTAATATAATCATTAGTAATGTTAACAAAATTGTGCAAACGATTGCCAACGGAATGCGATAAATATGTTATTGTTAATAATATAATAAAATTTGTTTTTTCTAAAGAGAAAGGGGTTAATTATGGCGGTACAAAAGGAAATTAATTATGAAATTTCGTATGGAGACCCTTCTGTTACAGGAGGTATCTCTGTATTTTCAGAGGAGTTTGATGATCTTTTTTATTACGAAAAAGATGATCTAGGTTGCACGTTTTCTAAAGAAAGTACAGTTCTTAAGGTTTGGGCGCCTACAGCTTCCGAAGCATATGTAGTTTTGTACGATAGCTGGGATGGAGAGGCGTTATGTGAGCATCTTATGCAACGTCAAGAAAAAGGAGTTTGGTTTATAGAATTACCTGGGAATTATGAAGGTAAATTATATACTTATAAAGTAAAGATTGACAATACTTGGAATGAAGCGGCTGACCCATACGCTAAAGCGGTGGCAGTTAACGGTGATCGTTCAGCAATCATAGATTTCAGTAAAACAAACCCAACTAATTGGCCAGTTAAGAAATCTTCATTTACAGCGGCGACTGATGCAATTATTTATGAACTACATATTCGCGATTTATCGATGCACCCTGAAAGTGGAATGACTAAAAAAGGAAAGTTTTTAGGGCTTTGTGAACAAGGTACGACTGGTCCTAATGGAATTCCAACAGGATTATCATATATCAAGGATTTAGGGGTAACTCATGTTCAGTTATTACCGATCTATGATTATAGTACCGATAGTGTCGATGAAACAAAATTAGATACACCTCAATATAATTGGGGCTATGACCCAAAAAACTATAATGTTCCAGAAGGGTCTTATTCAACAAATCCGTATGAACCATCTTGTCGAATTAAAGAATTAAAGGAGCTTATATCGACGCTTCATAACAATGGGTTAAGAGTAGTTATGGATGTAGTTTATAATCATGTATATGATGCATTTCGTATGAATTTTATGAAATTAGTGCCAGGATATTATTTCCGTTATAACGAAGATGGTTCCTTAGCTAATGGATCAGCGTGTGGGAACGACACCGCATCTGAACGAAAGATGGTTAGAAAGTTTATTGTTGATTCAGTCGTCTACTGGGCAAGAGAGTATCACCTTGATGGTTTTCGATTTGATTTAATGGGCCTTCATGATGTGGAAACAATGAATGAAATACGTAAAAAGTTAGACCTTATTGACCCTTCAATTATTACAATTGGTGAGGGGTGGGTATTGGATACGCCGCTTGTTGACGATATGAAAGCGAACCAAACAAATGCACCTAAAATGCCGAATATAGCTCATTTTAATGATTACTTGAGAGATGGGATAAAAGGTAGTGTATTTTTTGTAGATGAAAGTGGCTTTGTAAATGGTAAAGACGATATGGAATTAGAAATTAAAAGAGGGCTTGTTGGTGGTATAGAGTATTCAAAAGAAATATCGACATTTGCCATAGAACCGACCCAAACAGTTAGTTATGTAGAGGCGCATGATAATCATACGTTATGGGATAAGTTAGCATTAACCAACCCTGGTGATTCAGTTGATACCTTAAAGAGGATGCATAAACTCGCATCTGCAATTGTTTTAACTTCGCAAGGAATAGCATTTATTCATGCCGGACAAGAGTTTATGAGAACTAAGGGCGGCGATGAAAATAGCTATAAATCTTCGACAGAAGTAAATCAACTAGATTGGGAACGATGTAGCGAGTTTCAAGACGAAGTATCATTCATGAAAAAACTTATTGCTATTAGAAAAAAGCATCCTGCATTCCGAATGAAAACGGCAGAAGAAATCCGTAAGCATCTTTTCTTTGAAGAAACTCCAGAAAAATGTGTGGCCTTTACTTTAAGAGATCATGCGAATGGTGATGCTGATACCTTGTGTGTTGCACATAATGCAAGTAGAGCAGAAGTGAAAGTCACTCTTCCATTTGTAAAAGAGTGGAGCGTTATTTTAGGTGAGGATAAGTGTAATTTTATAGTAGGGAGCGATTCTTTAGTAATTGCACCGCTTAGTAGTGTTATCTTAGTTGCCGAATAATTAAGCTAGGTTTATAAAAATAGAAACTGAGTGCTACCTTAATGTAGCCTCTTTTTTTGTTTTAGGATTTCACATATGGAAACAATTGGACATGTAATAATAGTAGAATTCTATTGTCTTATGATCATTCGTATAGTATATTAATTATCTGCTACTGAAGTGGCGGTATTGAAGTTCTGATAGTGATGTTATCTTGTCACACAGAATATAAAAAAATGTTGCGTTATGTAAAGGTAATGTGATATGATGTTTAAGTTGCTATTTCAGCTTAATGTTTCTTGGAAAATAATTTGACAAGAGAAATATTATCGTGATATAATTAATTTCTTGTCGCTGAAACGGCGAAAGTTAAGTAGTGCACTGACAATAACTTAGAGATCTGCTCCTGCGCGTTACTTGCGTCACTTTCTCGTCGCAATATTGCACGATGTACTTTCAGGTAGTGTCTCATGATGTAATTGAGATGAATGATATTGTTCTTTGAAAACTGAACACACAGCCAAGCGAATTAAAGAGATAGTAATATCTCGTCAATTTAACAAAATTTTTTGAGCTATATCAAACACTTTTATGGAGAGTTTGATCCTGGCTCAGGACGAACGCTGGCGGCGTGCCTAATACATGCAAGTCGAGCGGAGTTGAAAAAAAGTTTACTTT